>JAGMAN010000099.1 GCA_023130215.1 bacterium | reverse complement strand
GGAATCCACCTCCTCTGCGTATTCCCTCTGGATAACCTCAATAGCATCAGCAAAGAGTTTGAGTCTTTCATACATACCATTGTTCTTAGCTAAAGCAACTGGCACCATTTGCAGGGTTACCATCAAAATAAAAATCATCCTTAACCCTCTAAGCCTCATCTTACCTACCTCCTCTGTCCAGAGTATACCATAAAGCCACAATTATGTAAATCACATTTTACTTTTTATTTGAAGTTTCTCTCTCAGCAGCTTATTTACCAGTTGCGGATTGGCTTTGCCTCTGGTCTCCTTCATTACCTGTCCAACCAAAAAGGTGATGGCTTTTTTCTTACCTCCCTGGAAGTCTTCCACTGACTTTGGATTTTCTCTGATTACTTCCTCCACTATCTCTTTCATCTGGCTTTCATCGCTTATCTGCGCCCACCCCTTCTCCTCCACTACTATGCGGGCTCCCTTCCCAGAAGTGAACATCTCAGTAAATACATCCTTGGCGATTTTGCCGCTGATGAGGCCGTCTTTGATAAGAGTAAGCATCTCAGCTAAATGGGAAGGCCTCAGCGGAGAATCTTCAATCTTTAAGTTCCTCTCCTTTAACCTTCCTAAAAGCTCTACCATCACCCAGTTGCTCACCATCTTTCCGTTCGGAAATAGTCTCACTGTCTCTTCATAGAAATCAGCCAATGGCCTGTTTGCTGTTAAAACCGCAGAATCGTATTCGGGAATTCCATATTCTTTCATGAGGCGCATCTCTCGAGCCTGAGGCAGCTCCGGCAAGGATTCTTTTATTTCCTTTAGCCATTCAGGATCAATGACCAGGGGAACTAAATCTGGTTCCGGAAAATAGCGGTAATCGGGCGCTTCCTCCTTCCCCCGCATAGCTGAGGTCATCCCCTTTGCCTCATCCCATAACATAGTCTCTGGCTGGACTGTCTTTCCTTCCCTGAGAAGATTCTCCTGCCTGCCCATCTCGTATTCTAAGGCTTTAAGAACCATCTTAAAGGAATTAAGGTTCTTCATTTCCACCCGATTTCCCAGCCTGGATTCTCCTTCCGGTCTCATGGAGATATTTGCTTCAAAGCGAAGCGAGCCCTCCTCCATCCGGCAGTCGCAGATGCCTAAATAGAGAAGCACATCCCTTAAATTAGTCATAAACTTTTCCACCTCTTCCAGGCTGTGCATATCCGGTCGGGTAACAATCTCAATGAGGGGAACTCCTGCCCGGTTAAAATCTACTAAACTGTCTTCCGCAAGTCCCGTATCCTCACCATGGAGGTTCTTGCCGGCATCCTCCTCAAGGTGGATATTATCTATGTCAATCCGTTTTACTGCGCCTTTAATAGAAATATTTAGGTGACCGTTATAGGCAAAGGGGAGATAATTCTGGGAGATCTGATAGTTCTTGGGCAAATCAGGGTAGTAGTAGTTCTTTCGGTCAAAGCGGCTGTGCCGGGAGATCTCACAGTTCATGGCTAAAGCTGCTCTTATAGCATATTCAACTACTTTCTTATTGAGGACAGGAAGCACGCCGGGAAGGCCCAGACAGACTGGACAGGTTTGAGAATTTGGCTCTCCTCCAAAGCGAGTGGGACATCCACAAAAGACCTTTGAACCGGTAGAGAGCTCAGCGTGAACTTCCAATCCAACTACGAGTTGATAATTCAAACCAACCCCTTTTTATCAGTGATCATCCGTGGCAATTTTCTTATCTGCGTCCAAAACTGGTTTTCTTAGATGATGATCTGTATTCTGTTCAAAGGTATAGGCAACTCTGAGAAGCATCTCTTCGTTTAAGGGCTTGGCCATGAGCTGTAATCCTATGGGAAGACCCCCCTTAGTAAATCCACAGGGGATGGATATAGCGGGCAGTCCAGCCAAGTTAGCCGAGATGGTGAAGATGTCGGATAGATACATTTTCAGAGGGTCATCTATCTTCTCTCCAATCCTGAATGGTGGAGTGGAAGAAGTAGGAGTGAGAAGACAATGGAAATCTTTAAATGCTTTATCAAAATCCTCACGGACAAGCGTTCTCACCTTTTGAGCTTTAAGATAATAGGCGTCGTAGTAGCCGGCACTGAGACCATAGGTGCCCAGCATAATCCTTCGCTTCACCTCGTCTCCAAAACCTTCTCGCCTGGTGTCCTCATACATCTGCACCATTTCGCCTTTCGCCTTTCGCCTTTCGCTTTTCGTTCTATATCCATACCGCACCCCATCGTACCGGGCTAAGTTTGAGCTAGCCTCAGCGGTAGCAATTAAATAATAGATGGCTACCCCGTATTCAGTGTGAGGCAGAGAGGTCTCTTTTACATTGGCTCCTAACTTTTTTAAGGCCTCTATCGCTTTCTCAATTGCCTCTCTGACTTCAAGTTCAATTCCCTCCCCAAAATACTCCTTGGGAATACCTATCTTCAGTCCTTTGATATCATTGACTAAAGCTTGAGTATAATCAGGAACAGGGACATTCAAAGAAGTGCTATCTTTCGGGTCATGGCCACAAATGAGATTCATCAAAATGGCGGTATCTCTAATATCCCTGGTAATCGGTCCAATCTGGTCCAGGGAGGAGGCAAAGGCAACCAGTCCATATCGGGAGACCAGGCCATAGGTTGGTTTCATTCCCGTAACTCCACAGAATCCTGCTGGCTGGCGGATAGAGCCTCCGGTATCAGAGCCAAGGGCGAAAATCGTCTCCCCGGCTGCTACTGCCGCCGCCGAACCTCCACTGGAGCCACCCGGGACAGCATTTAGATTCCATGGATTATGGGTAGAGCCAAAAGCAGAGTTTTCTGTTGAGGAGCCCATGGCAAACTCATCCATATTCGTCTTTCCAATAAAGATAACTCCCGCTTTCCTCAGCTTAGCCACCACGGTAGCATCATAGGGAGGCTGGAAATTATGAAGTATTTTAGAAGAGCAGGTAGTCTTTACTCCCCGGGTGCAGATATTGTCCTTAATGGCTATGGGAATACCCATCAAGGGAGAGCCCATTTCACCGCGCTGAATCTTCTTATCTATCTCCTCAGCCTCCCTCAAGGCCTCTTCACTTCTCACGGTTACATAGGCGTTAATTCTGTCATCCATCTTACCTATTCGCTTAAGGACAGCTTCAGTAACCTCAATGGCACTGACCTCTTTTCTCGCCAATAACTTATTTATCTCGTGCCCGGTCAATTCATTCAGATTCATGAAAATAAGCTTCTCCTGTGCCGGTCCCTGCCTGAGAGCAGGCGGGGGCAGACAGGCTTCCCTCGCTCCACATCAGCTTCATTATAGCAATCAAGATATAAAGAGGTCAAGAAAAACCTTTTTTATACTGCAAGAAAATGCTATACTCTTAGCGTAGCCGGGAGATTGGCCTATGAGAAAAATACCTGTCTTATTCTTCCTAATTCTAATAACAGGTTGCGGAGTAAGAAGAGAGACTTTGGATTAAAAGTCAGATGAAAACTGGCGCAGAAGGCTTAATTGAAATTTTAGACTTGACGAAGAAAGCGTTGCAGAGAAAACAGCATCACTTCTTACCTGTTAAGAATTATTCAATTTCCGGTACTGTAAAATCTCAATCCGTTCTGGATAAGCTAAAAAGGTTTTATGGTGATGACGAAGAAGTCTTATTATATCAAGTCAATCGATATTTGAAAGTTCTAAGACAATTTGTTGCTCAGTTTGGTAAAGGGCCGGTGATCCTTACGAGAATCCCTTCAAGAATATGCATCATCGGTGAACACACCGATTATCTCACTGACCCGATGCGCTATTTATTAGGACATGTTCTCACATTTGCCAACCCTCGGCGAGATATGCTAACTGCCATAAGGTCCAACAAGAAAGCTCAGCTATCGTATGGGAAATTATACACCCTTACGGGCACAAGTAATTTCCTATACGGTGAAAAAGGTGCTTTCCGCTTAGCAAGTACAGATGAGCGTTTTAAAGATAAAAGATTTGCTCTCTCCGATTTTACCGAAGAGGTAAGTGAGTTATCAGTTCCAAGACTAAGTGATGATAGAAAGACGAAAGCCAACAGACGGGTGATTAGAAATAGGAGAATATCTGATTTCAGGAAATTCTGGCTGGCATATCTTGACCTTCTCCAAATAGAAAGAAAGGCAAAGAGAAAGTGTGAACATTCCAGCAAGCACTGGGAGAATTATGTCAAGGCTTCCGTCTATTACTATTTAGTGAGAAAAGCGCATAAGGACAAGATGTCACTTTCTGAGACTTCTTT
>JAGMAN010000098.1 GCA_023130215.1 bacterium | reverse complement strand
GACATTTCTATTTCGTCTTGACACACCAGTTTTGAAGAATTGACAATCTCCACTTGTAGTAGTAGAATTAGGGTGTCATAATAAGCTAACTTTTTAATTTGAAATGCTGACTTTTATCTGGTCGTACCTGCTGGATCTTGTCTTTGGTGACCCTAAATGGATTCTCCATCCGGTGGTTGGGATAGGGAAGGCAATTGAATACTTTGAAAAATTACTGAGGAAACATCTGCGGGATGAAAAGGTTGGGGGAATTGTCCTGACCATTATTATCCTTTCAGGAACTGTCGCTGTCTCCTATCTTTTTCTTAAAATTGCCTATTTCATTCATCTTGGAACCTTGTTTGCTATCCTCCTTGGCTATTTTGCCTTATCCATAAAAAGCCTTAGAGATGGAGCTCTGCGAGTTTATCAGGCGCTTGATGATAGTGACCTTGGGGAGGCTAGGGGGGAGCTTTCCCATTTAGTGGGAAGGGATACGAAAAATCTCTCTCAGAAAGAGGTCGTTCGGGCCACAGTGGAGACAGTGGCTGAGAATACTGTAGATGGGGCAGTGGCTCCCTTATTTTACCTTATATTAGGAGGTCCAGTCCTGGCTCTTACCTATAAGGCAATTAACACATTAGATTCCATGGTCGGCTACAAGAATAAGATGTATGTTGACTTCGGCTGGGCTTCTGCTAAGTTAGATGATATAGCTAACTTCGTTCCCGCCCGCTTAACTGGGCTGCTCATCCCTGCCGCCGCCTGGCTGCTTAGGAATAGAGCAAAGGAGTGTTGGCGGATTAGGTGGCGAGATGGTGAGAAACACCCAAGTCCCAATAGCGCCATCCCGGAGGCAGCCGTAGCAGGGGCCTTAGGAATCCAGTTGGGGGGAATGAGCTATTATCAGGGTCAACTTTCTCAAAAGCCCTTCTTAGGCAATTCAGAAGAGGAAATTTCACGGCATCATATAAGAGAAGCCACTCAATTGATGTATCTAACTTCCTTCTTAATGGTTATTCTGGGTGTTACCTTGAGATTAATCTTGATGGTGGTTTGAGGAAATGAGCCAGGTTCATGGTGGCAATGTTTGGGAACTTGCTCGCAGGCAGAGATTGCCTTTAGAGGAGATAATTGACTTCAGTGCTAATATAAATCCCATCGGGATTTCTGCAAAGGCAGAAGCAGCCATTCGGGATAATATTGATAAGGTTGTTCATTATCCAGACCCTGACTGTTTAGAGTTAAGAAGAGCTATTGCTGATCACCACAAGATTCACGTTAAGGATATCATCGTTGGCAATGGAACGGCGCAGTTAATTTATCTGCTCACACAGGTGCTGGGTCCGAAAAGTGTCCTTATTCCCTCTCCTACCTTCAGTGAATATGAGATAGTCGCAGTTAAGGCTGGCGCAAAAGTTATTTTTCCCAGAATAAGGGAGAAGGAGGAGTTTCGACTGAAGATTGACCGACTCATCCCCAGGCTCAAAAGAGACCAGATCGTCTTTGTGTGCAATCCAAATAATCCAACCGGGCAGTTGACTCCAAAGCCAGAACTTCTCAAATTGGTCAGGGAAGCGGAAAGGAGAAAGGCAACCATTGTTTTGGATGAGGTTTTCATTGATTTTCTCCTGAACGAGGAAGAGCAGACGCTCATCAGGGAGGCAACAAAATACCCCAACCTGATTGTCCTTAGATCATTTACAAAATTGTTTGCGCTTCCCGGCCTTCGAGTTGGCTATGCCATAGCCCAAAGAAAAGTAGTTAAAGAGCTTCTTCTTCACCAGGAGCCCTGGTCAGTGAATCACTTAGGACAGATGGCCGCAATAGAGGCTTTCAGGGATAGACAGCATATAAGAAGAACTAAGAAATTTGTTAATAAGGAAGGCAACTGGATGCTCAAGCAACTTATGGAGATAGGTAATCTAACTCCTTATAAATCTTGCACTAACTTCATTTTATGCCGCTTAAAAAATATTTCTTCAACTCAGCTCAGGAAGGCTCTTCTCCACAAGGGAATTCTCATCAGGGACTGCTCCTCATTCCGCTGCCTTAATGACCGATTCATTCGCCTGGCAGTTAAGAGGCGCAGCGAAAATCTCTGTTTAATTAAGGCCCTGAAGGAAATTGCTGGTTAGTACAGTTAGTGGTAGGTTAGAAATTTAACCCTGAAAGGAGGCTGAAAAATGGCTCAGATAGCATATAAAGAATTAAAACAAGGCAGAACAAATCTAAAGGAGCTAAATGATAAAGCACCTCAAACAGGGTTCCTATATAGGACTTTTGTTAATGACCCGTTTGGGTCATCAATGGATATTCTAACAGTAAATAATGGCTTCCTACAATACACAATCTTATTTCAGAGGGGAATGGACATTGGAAATATGTGGTATAAGAACAAAAAAATCGGGTGGAGAAGAGAGCTCTCTTTTCTTTTACATCCAGAAAATGTTAATTTGCAGGAAGCCTTTGTGCATGTTAATGGAGAAAACGTTGAGGGATTAGGATGGCTAAGAGGATTTTATGCTATGGATACAATGGTTGGCCCCAAACATTTTGGTGCACCTTGTGTTGATGAACAAACGGGAGAAAAACTGACTTTACACGATAGGAACTCCTATTCCCTGACAGATATGGATAGTATTCTTATTGAGATTGAAAGTTCAAAAATAGAAGTGGCTGGTATGGTTCCCGTCCTGTATAAAGGAGAAGCCCAATTTAGACGGACTACAGAGATTAGCACAGGTTATATGCGTAATTCCCTTTTAAGAGCGGATACTACTGATAATATTTCTAAAAGACCTCAAATTTTTGACGATGGCCACCACATACAGTTTGGTAGCGACCTTCTATGGGAAGGGTCAAGGTATGTCTGTAGCGGAGAACTAAAGGCAAGGGACGAAGAAGCAAAAAAATATCTAAAAGAAGCCTTGGAGGTTCCAGCACCAACAGCTGAGTTTTTCCAGGAAAGGTGTTATTTTATTGAACCCAAGCCAATTAAGGGAGCAGTTGATGGTATCTCCTCATCCTGCGAGGGGGAATCTGATGTTACCGTTCAGATGATGATGACGGGGGACAGGTCACTGGGTGGTTTTGTTGCCCATAGAATATCCGATTATAGTAAAGTGACATTATGGCAGCAGTATGGAGGATGGCAATTTGACGGAAATCAGGATGAACCAATATGGTATACAGCCGCCATTGAGCCAGCTAACTCATTCCCTGATGACCGGAACAATAAGAGGGAGGAGTTAAGGGTTTTATCCCCGGGGCAGAAAATATCAAGGACAGTAGAAATAGGTGCTCTGGATGGAGAAAGAGTGATAAAGTTAGAAGAAGCAATAAATGATGCATTCAAGAGATAAAAAGCTGATTACCTTACCCGAGATGGGAGAAGACCAGAGACATGAGCCGTCTTTGAGGAAAATCAGGTATACTCCTGAAATTCTTTCAGCCTATTGTTTGTTGGCGTAGATCTGATCCAGCGGGCTTTTGGTCATACTGGACATATCCCTGAGCACATGTGTATGACCTCCTTTCTTTGGCACAAAGGTCATTTTAGCCTTTTAGGCCCATGTGTCCACTTTTTTGTTTTAAGAGTGCCTCCAATTTAGCCCTGGAGGCATTTTCTAATACCTTTATACCCCTCCCTTTGAGGAGCTCTGTAACTCTAAGCTTCTGTTCTCTTGTTAAGTCTCCAAAAGGATTCTCAGGATCAGTTACCATTGCCCAATTCTCTTTCTCCCACCATTTCCTTACCCTTATGCCATCTAATGAAAAATCCACAACCTTGATTTCCCTGCCTGGACTTCTCTTGTTTGCTCTATCGTTACCAGCCGCTTTTTCTTTTTTGCGCCGCGTACCACTTTTTTCTTTACGGTGAAACACCGCCAGAGGCAGTGCTGCTTCGCTGCAGTACTGCTCACGCTGTAAACGAGGCTTCTTTACAACTTCCTCAAGTCTAATCCAAGTTCTTTCCCCAAAACAAACTAACTTCTTCAACCCCAGAGGAGGGTTACGATGTCTCTTCCCATTTCCAACATTTTTATGTTTTTTTATTGACAAAAAGGGTGAGAATATGCTACAGTTGCCATAGCTTTAACTGAAATAGTTAGAAGACACTCAGAAAAATGCATTGTGTATATTAATTGTTATGCACAGGAATGAATATGAAGATAGGACGTGAATCCTTGAAGGTGGTTGAATTCGGTGGTCTTGAAATACGCGATTATACCGCCGAGAGGGATGGCAGCTCATCCATGGCAGAGATCACGGTTCCTGCGGGTACTCGACACAAACGAGCGTGGTCCAAGAGATCGGACAAGTACTACTATGTCATCGACGGCAGACTTAGTTTCATCGTTGATAATCAGGTTGTAGACCTTTCTACTGGTGACGCGTGTATCATTCGCCGGGGAGCGCGGTTTAGCTACGAAAATAAAACTGTAGCAGTCGCCAAGTTGCTTTTGGTTCATACTCCGAGTTTTGATCTGGCCGAGGAGGTTTTTGAGGAGTAGTGCATAACAAGGCGCTCCACTGGAATTTCACTCCGCTGCTGCTCCGTGAAATCCAGTGAGCTTGATCGTTAGGCCGATTAAATAATTCATGGAAAAAGGTAAGATTTAAAGGATGCATTTCAAAGTAAAAGGAAAGGCTCGGGAGGTTGAAACTATTGCCGTCGGGCATGGAATAAAGAATCTAAATCGATTGAACAAGATTTACGGGCGAACAAAATGGCGGAAATTAAAGGGGATTTGCCAAGTAGAACTGGAAGATGGTACACTTATTGAAGCGGAACTGCATTGGTATGAAGGTTATGGTATAGGGAAGAAAGAATTGAAGATTAAAAGATACCTATAGAGGAGGCAGCAATGGAAAAACATTTTATGCTATGTGTTGATAATCGTGGCTACAAAGCATCATTGGAGATGAGAAAGATATACGAGGTGTTGGCTGATAAAGGAGCTGAGAGACATCATCAGATGAGGGTCATAGATGAATCTGGCGAGGATTATCTATATCCGGCAGACTATTTTGCTCCTTTACGATTACCCTCTGCCACGAAAGAAAAGTTGGAACTGATAACGGCCTAACACCCGATCAAAAAGCTGGCGCTTTTTGGCGGGTGAGTTCCAGTGTTAGGAGAGAGCAATTGTAAAACACCTTCTCAGTTCGGTTCCAATCCAACTTGATGTTTTCACCGTTGCCCTGATTGCATTGTTCCCAGTCTTGCCAAAATGGTAGGAGCTTGTAACTTTCCTGCTTTGACACTTTCTAAAGTAGTTTTAGTTGACATAGAAGGAAAGGTTTTAGCAAAAGAAGTCTTGGAGATGAAAGGAGTATATGCTATATTAGAGGCAGAAATATGAACACTCTTCCGCCGAGAGGTTTAATCGAAGTCCTGGTAACACCCTTAGATGATGAGGGAAACATAGATAAAGAGAGCCTAAAAAGCCTCATCAATTATACTATAAACTATGTCCATGGCTTCCTCACCGGGACCAGTTTTATTGGGGAAGGATTTCTCCTTGACAGTGAGCGGAAATTGAAGCTAATAAGGTCAGCTATGGAGATAGTGAGAGGTAGAACTGCGCTCCTCTTAGGAATTACTGGAAATAGCCCTGAGGAGACAGCCGAAAATATCATTCAAGTGGAGAAGATGAGGAAGGGTTTGAGTTACCAGGGAGAGCTTTTCCTCTTCGATTGTCCCCTTTGGTACCACAGCAATCGGGGACTCGGTGACCACTACCAGAAATTAGGAGAGCTGACTGAACTTGGCTTCATCTTATATAACAACCCGGGCTTAATTGCCAAGCTTAAGAAGCATTTGAAGAGAAGGAATCTGAGGACAAATGTTTTGAAACGCTTATCCGGCAACACTCAGATAGTTGGCCTGAAGCATAGCGGTGAGGCCAGGCGCAGCCTTAACTACCTGCGGGCAGTTCGAGAAAGGAAAGACTTTGTCCTCTATGATGGGGATGAACTAAATTTCCTCAATAGCCCGGCTTCCGGGGGAGTCGTCTCGGGAGGGGTAAATATATTACCGAAGGATTGGAGCAAGGTGGTAAGCTCGTCCTTGAATCCCCACGATCCTGAGAAGGAAGATCCAGATTACTGTCGCCATCTATGGGAGGTAGGGGAGAAATTGAAACTTTTCTCTCAAGCCTACAATTCTAACCCACCCGCCATTATCAAGACGGCCTTAAAGTATATGGGAATCATCAAGTCCAGCAGAGTAGTTGAGGGCACAACTCCTATTGAGAGAGCGGAAGAGAGGAGAATTCGCTATCTTCTTACCGAGTACCGTCTTATTAAGGAGGCTCCTTAAGTGGTCATTGAGCGAGCTAAGGAAGTTCTTAGAATAGAATCAGAAGCGGTTGCGGCCCTCGTTGACCGAGTTGATGAAAGATTTTCTCAGGCGGTAGAGATGATCCTGAGGAGCAAGGGAAAGGTGGTGGTTACCGGGGTGGGGAAATCCGGTCACATTGGGCGAAAGATTGCCGCTACCCTGTCCAGCACCGGAACTCCCTCTTTGTTTTTGCACCCGGTAGAAGGAAGACACGGTGATTTGGGAATGGTGACTAAGGACGATATAGTCTTAGCCATTTCCAATAGCGGGGAGACGGATGAGATAAATGAACTCCTTCCCTTTATTAAGGAGATAGGAGCTAAGCTAATTGCCTTTACCGGGAAAGTGAATTCTACCATAGCTAAGAGTAGCCATGTCATTTTGGATGTTGGAGTAGAGAAGGAGGCTTGTCCTCTTGGACTGGCTCCTACGGCCAGCACTACTGCCGCTTTAGCTATGGGAGATGCCCTGGCTATGGTCATTCTTGACAAAAGGGGATTTAAGAGAAAAGATTTTGCTCGCTTTCACCCGGGAGGGAGCCTGGGAAAGAAGGCTGGAAGAGAGTAATAATGATTCTTATCATTGACAACTATGATTCTTTTACTTACAATTTAGTCCAATACTTAGGGGAACTAGGCGCCAAGCTCTGTGTCCGTCGTAACGACAAGATTGGCATTGAGAGAATTAAGAGGATGAAACCGGAAAGGATAGTTATCTCACCCGGGCCAGGTGGACCTCCTCAAGCTGGTATCTCCAATGAGCTGGTAAAGACATTTGCCGGTAAGGTTCCTATACTTGGAGTTTGCCTCGGTCATCAGTGTATTGCGGACAGCTTTGGTGGAGAGATCGTCAGGGCCGATCGGCTTATGCACGGGAAGACTTCCCTTATCCATCATAATGGAGAGACAATTTACAAGGATTTAGAAAATCCATTTGTAGCTACCCGTTACCATTCCTTAATTGTGAAGAGGGAGAGCCTGCCTGGCTGCTTCCAGATCGTAGCCGAGACGAAAGAGAAGGAGATAATGGGGATAGTGCATGACCATTTTCCCCTCTGGGGAGTACAGTTCCATCCAGAATCCGTTCTGACCAAGGTGGGCAAGCAACTCTTAGCTAATTTTCTGAAAATGTAGACAAGGAGGAGAGAAGATGGAGAAAAAAGA
>JAGMAN010000097.1 GCA_023130215.1 bacterium | reverse complement strand
ATATTATTTTAGAGGCATAACGCTGAAGTTCAGCCACGGCGGAACTCCGTTAGCTCCATCTTCTTGTTAGCCAGTTTTCTTTTCTACAAGCTCTCCTTCTATATATTGATGGATCATCCCTGAGATTAATGTTTGATAGGGAATGCCCTTTTCCATTGCAGTTTTTTGGATTCCCTGATAATCATGATCATAGAGACGGATCGTAATGCGACGATTCTTCCGAGCGTTTGACTTGATATGGACTTTAAACATTTTCCAAGGTTCAAGGTATAGAGCAAGGGAATCCAGAAAAATCAGGTTTATTTTATTTTCTCCAGAGTTTTCAGTAGTTGTGCTCTTCTTGTTTCATATTCGTTTCTTTTACTTCTTTCCTTCTCTACAATTTCCTCAGGAGCTTTTTCCAGGAAATCAGCACTGCTTAATTTCCGGTCAATCTTCTTCAGTGCCTCGTTTATCCTGGCAATCTCCTTGCGGTGTTTTTCCTTCTCCTGCTCCAAGTCCACCGCCTCTCCTAAATCGACGAAGATAGTCGTTCCGGAAAGAGTAACTTCGGAGACCAGATTGCCGGAAGGCTCATAATTCTCATCGATAGTCAACCGGCTGGAGGAGAGGAGCTGGATGAACTTTTCTCGGCTGCGTTCTAAAATCTCTTTCTCCTCTCGATTGACTGGTTTGATGACATGCTCTAATTTCTTCCTGAGGGGGATGTTCCATCCGCTTCTTATCCTCCTCTCGGCTGTAATCACTTCATACTTTTTCCTGGCTTTCTCCATAGCCTCTTCATTCACTCTCTTTCTCATAAAACGGGGCCAGGGAGAGACTGTGATGCTTCCCTTATCTGCATTTAAGTGCTGCCAGATCTCCTCAGTGATAAAGGGCATATAGGGATGGAGAAGTTTCAGGACGTTTCTTAACACATACTGAAGCACCCACTGGGTCGTTCTCCTGTCCTCCTCATCTTTACCCTCCTGCAGGCGCAGCTTGCTTAACTCCACATGCCAGTCACAGAATTCATGCCAGAGAAATTCATAGACAGCCTGGCTGGCTTCGCTGAACTTATATGCCGATAAAGAATCGGTTACCTCTTTTATAATCTGATTCAGGCGACTGATAATATATTCATCGTCCTCATCGAATTTCAAGTCCTTCTGCTTGGTTCTCTTGAAATTGGAATCCTCTGTATTCAACAGGATAAAGCGGGAGACGTTCCAGAGCTTATTAGCAAAGTTCCTCGTCCCCTCCAATCTCTCCCGGCTCAAGAAGATATCCTGTCCTCCTAAGGTAGTGGCTTGAGCTAAGGCTAAACGAAGGGCATCCGTTCCGTATTCTTCCATAATCTCTAAGGGGTCGATGACATTTCCCAGGGATTTACTCATCTTCTTCCCTTCCCTATCGCGCACTATTCCGTGGATGTAGACCTCGTGGAAGGGAATATCTCCCCGAAACTTCAGGCCCATCATAATCATCCGCGCTACCCAGAAATAGATAATTTCATGGCCAGTGACTAAAGTCGAGGTGGGATAGAAATAGGCTAAATCCTCTGTTTCATCCGGCCAACCCAGGGCAGAGAAAGGCCAGAGGGCTGAACTGAACCAGGTATCCAGCACATTTTGGTCCTGTTCTAAATCTGAGCTACCACAGTTCTGGCAACTATCCGGTTCCTCCTGACTCACATTAAGGTGCTGGCAATTGCGGCAATGCCAGACCGGAAGTTGATGCCCCCACCAGATCTGACGGGAGATGCACCAGTCTCTTATATTCTCCATCCAGTTAAGGTAAACCTTCGTCCAGCGCTCCGGGATGAATCTTATGCGCTCAGACTTAACTGCTCTTATAGCCGGACGGGCAAGTTCCTTCATCCTCACGAACCACTGTTTAGAAACCAGAGGCTCAACAGCCGTATGGCAGCGGTAACAATGTCCAATGGGACAGGTATAGTCCTCAATCTTTACCAGATACCGCTGACTCTTCAGGTCTTTGAGGATATCCTCCCGGCACTGGTATCGGTCCATACCCCGGTAACGACCGGCTTCTTCGGTCATCTTTCCTGTCTCATCAATGACCACCACCTGAGAAAGTTTTTGTTTAAGTCCAATCTCAAAGTCATCCGGGTCATGAGCCGGAGTAATCTTGACTGCTCCGGTGCCAAATGAAGGATCAATCCGCTCATCAGTAATTATGGCAAGTTTGCGACCAACCAAGGGAAGGATAAGAGTCTTCCCTATCAATCGTTGGTACCTTTTGTCATCCGGGTGAACAGCTACCGCTACGTCTCCTAACATTGTCTCCGGACGAGTGGTAGCCACAGTGACCTGGTCCTCACCGCTCTCCAGAGGATAGTTAATATAGTAAAGCTTTCCCTTTATCTCCTGGTGCTCTACCTCAATATCAGAGAGAGCAGTTCGGCATCGGGGACACCAGTTGATGATATAGTTAGCCTGGTAGATTAACCCCTCTTGATAGAGTCGGACGAACTCTTCCTTAACGGCCCGGGAGCAACCCTCATCCAAGGTGAAGCGGCTCCGCCGCCAGTCGCAGGCACAGCCCAATCTCTTAAGTTGATTGATGATGGTACTGCCATATTTTTCTTTCCATTCCCATACCTTCTCCACGAATTTCTCTCTACCTAACTGGTGCCGATTTATTCCGGCCTCAGCTAATTCCTTCTCCACCACATTCTGAGTGGCAATTCCGGCATGGTCTACTCCAGGAATCCAGAGAGCATTGTCCCCATGCATCTTCTTCCAGCGGATGAGGATATCCTGGAGGGTATTGTTCAGGGCATGCCCCATGTGAAGGGAGCCGGTGATATTTGGTGGAGGGATAACGATGCAGTAAGGTTTCTTTCTTGAATAAGCCTCAGCCTGAAAATATCCCTTCTCTTCCCAGAACCGATACCAGCGCTCCTCCACCGGCTTAGGATTATATTTAGTCGGTATGTCCTTCATTTATTTTTCATCCTTCAGCAATTTGTATTCGATGCTATCTACTAAGGCTTGCCAACTTGCCTCGATGATGTTCTCGGAAACTCCCACCGTGCTCCAGGTGTCCCTATGGTCACGGGATTCAATGAGCACCCGGGTCTGGGCGGCTGTCCCTGCCTCCGGGTCGAGTATCCTCACCTTGAAGTCACTCAGGTGCATCTCAGAGAGAGAGGGATAAAATTTCTCCAATGCCTTTCTAAGGGCATTGTCCAGAGCATTAACCGGTCCGTCCCCTTCAGCCGCCGCATGCTCCCTCTTTTTTCCTACCCTAACTTTTATGGTTGCCTCGGAAATTAATCGGTTATCCTCCCTCTTCTCCACACTGACTCTGAATCCTTCTAAGTCAAACAGCTTTTTATGCTTTCCTAAAGCTTTCTTCATCAGGAGCTCAAAAGAGCCGTCCGCCGCTTCAAACTGATAGCCCCGATGTTCCAAATCTTTAAGTAACTTTAGAATCTTCTTCGCAGAAGTCTGCGATTTGTCCTTCCTTAAGTCCAAACCGACCTGATCCGCTTTATAGAGGACATTGCTTTTGCCGGAAAGCTCTGAGACGAGGACTCTTCGCCGATTGCCAACCAGTTCTGGTTTTATATGCTCGAAGCTGAGGGGAGTCTTCCTCACCGCATCCACATGCATTCCTCCCTTATGGGCAAAGGCACTCGCCCCAACGAAAGGTTGATGGTCGTCAGGAACGATGTTAGCTAACTCGCTCACATAACGGGAGATCTCTCCTATAGACTGTAGTTGTTTGTCGCTGATACAGCTAATACCAAGCTTAAGTTTCAGGTTCGGGATAACCAGACAGAGGTCAGCATTGCCGCACCTTTCTCCGTAACCATTGATTGTCCCCTGCACCTGGGTGCAGCCTTCTTTCACGGCCATTATGGAATTGGCCACCGCCATTCCAGAATCATTATGGGTATGTATTCCTAGAGGAGTCTTTATCCGCCTCCGGACTTCCCGACAAATGTTCTCCACCTCATAGGGCATAGCTCCACCATTGGTATCGCAGAGGACAATCCAGTCAGCTCCTGCCTCTTCCGCCACTTTTAAAGTCTCAAGAGCATACTGCGCATTATCCCTATAACCATCGAAGAAATGTTCAGCATCATAAATTACTTCTCTTCCTTTTGATTTCACATAAGAGATGGAATCCTCTATCATCTCTAAATTTCTCTTCAAATTAGTCTTTAATACCTTCTCCACATGCAGTGTCCAGCCCTTCCCGAAGATGGTCGCCGTGGGCGTCTCTGCCTTTAGCATGGCCTTAAGATTGACATCTCTCCCGGCTGTTTTATCTGCCCGGCGAGTAGCGCCAAAGGCGCACATTTTGGCTTGCTTGAGACGAATTTTCCTTATCTCCTTAAAGAAGTTAATGTCCTTAGGGTTAGAGCCCGGCCAGCCCCCTTCAATGTAATGAATTCCTAACCCATCCAATTTTTTGACTATGGCTACCTTATCTTTAAGAGAGAAGGATATCCCTTCTCCCTGCATTCCGTCCCGCAGGGTGGTATCATAGAGCTTAGCTTGCGGCATATAGGTTACCCTCCGTTCTCGCTTTTTATTTTCTTAGAAAATGTTCCATCAGCTTCCAGCCTTCTTTTAGATGGATGGAACCATCACTGGCTGAGGATTCGCTGAAGGAAGCCATCTTATCTGCTTCCACATCGGTTCCAAAGAAGGCAAAGGGAACAGGACCACGAGTATGTGTCCTCAGCCGAAGGGGAGTAGGATGGTCAGGGAGAACCAGAACCCTGTATTCATGGAAAGACTTAAGTCCTTCCAGAACTGTCTTCACTACCTTGCTATCAAAATCCTCAATGGCCGTCAGCTTGGCCCGCACATC
>JAGMAN010000096.1 GCA_023130215.1 bacterium | reverse complement strand
GACTGTAAAGCTCCCTCAGCCTTGCCCTGGTAGTTAGTATCAAAATAGCCCGTTGCCCCGGGAACTTCCACCACTTCTAAATTGGCATAGTGAGCGATGCCTTTCACTACATCTACGGCTGAGATGACCGAACCTTCTACGGCAAATTTTTCCTTGAAGGTAGGCATAGCTGGCACCTTTCCCTGCCCCCAGAGCCAGATCATATTTCCCGGATTTTCTCCCAAATCCCTTCTAATGTGATTGATCTCATGGCCATCAAGCAGGTCAAATGACTTTCGCATGAGTTCCCGCAAGAATTCACTTCCCTTGCCCCGGGGGAGGTTTTTCTTTATAGACTGTCCAATAATGTCATGAGGAGCCACACAGCGAACACCGCCCAGGGTTGGTAAGTCTTTGTATTTAACTACCATCAGGTGACGATAACTGACGCCCGGGTAAAATTTAATGTCACTACTACCCAGTTTGTCGTTTATAAACCGGATAAGGGCGTTGGCTTCCTTATTGGATATGTGACCAGCGCTGTAATCGATTAAAGTGTCACCTTCCACAGCCACCAAGTTACAGCGGAAGGCAATCTCATCTTCCCTTAAGTTAATACCCATGCTGGCAGCCTCCAGAGGTCCCCTGCCACTATAATACTTGACAGGGTCATACCCCAAAAGAGAAAGAATGGCCACATCACTACTAGCAACAAGGCCGCGAGGGACAGTGATAACTGTTCCTCCCTTTCCCTGCCTGGCAATTAGGTCCATACTGGGAGTGCGAGCATATTCCAAAGGAGTCTTATCCTGTAACTTCTCCACCGGCTCGTCAGCCATACCATCGCCAACTAATACAGCATATTTCATCCATTTCCCCTTAAGGAGGATAGCTCCTTATCATAGAAGTTTCGGCCTTAGTGCCTTTTACAATTTTTCCTTGTTTGATTTTACATCTTTTAATAACCCAATGTCAATGAAAAACCCACTTTCTTTTGTTGACAAAGCTATTTTCTTAGGGTAGAATTTAAAACATGCAGCGGAGCAGCACAGGAGGATAATTAAATGAGCAAGCCATTAGTTGGAATTGTGATGGGGAGTGATTCGGATTTAGCAGTTATGGAGGAAGCGGCAAAAATTCTACACGAATTTGGTATTTCCCATGAGATAACCATTGCTTCAGCCCATCGCTCTCCAAAGAGAGTGGAGTCTTATGCCCGCGGCGCTGAGAAGAAGGGTTTAAGAGTAATCATTGCCGGGGCAGGAGGAGCGGCCCATCTGGCTGGAGTTCTGGCTTCTCGGACAATATTGCCGGTGATTGCTGTTCCCCTTAATTCGCCACTCCGGGGCCTGGACTCATTCTACTCTACCTTACAGATGCCCAGCGGAGTTCCGGTAGCAACGATGGGAATAGGAAAAGCAGGAGCGAGGAATGCGGCTATACTTGCTGTTGAGATTTTAGCTATCAAATATCCGGGGTTGCGGAGAAAGCTTAAAGAGTATAAGAGACAACTGGCCCAGAAAGTAGGAGAGAAAGATAGAAGATGGAAACCAAAGTCCTGAGGGTTAATGGGGAGGAGCCCGAGCCACACAGGATAGAGGAAGCCGCTCAGGTAATCAGGGACGGCGGTTTAGTGATTTTCCCCACCGATACCCTATATGGGCTGGGAGTTAGTGCATTTAACCAGCCTGCAGTAGAGAGGATGTTTCAGGTTAAGAGGAGGGTTAAGGAAAAGGCTGTTTCGGTGCTGGTGGCAAATTTCGTTGAAGCAGAATTCCTAATAGAGGAAGTTTCTCCCCCGGCCCTCAATCTAATGAGCCATTTCTGGCCCGGCCCACTTACTCTCCTCTTCAAGGCAAATGATAAAGTGCCGGCAATGCTTACGGCAAATTCCGGGAAGATTGGAATCAGGATCCCCGATAACAAAGTGGCTCTTGCCTTAATCAAGGCCTCCGGCACTCCCCTCACTGGCAGTAGTGCTAACCTTTCTGGAAAGCCAGACCCGCTCGGAGTGGAGGAAGTGGAAAGAGAGTTATCTGGGCAGGTAGACCTGATAATTGACGGTGGAAGGCCTAAATTGGGGAAACCTTCTACTGTTGTGGATATTACTTCCTCTAAGGTCCTTCGTGAAGGCAGTATTGGGATGGAAAGAATAGAAGAAGTTCTGGGGTGTAAGATTGGCTAAGACCATCCTTTTCGTCTGCACCGGGAATAGTTGCCGGAGTGTCATGGCTAAGGGAGTCTTTGAGAAGATGCTGGAAAAGAGAGGCAAGAAAAATATTGAACTGCGCTCAGCAGGAACTGCTGCCCCTGGGGGAATGAAAGTACCTCAAATAGTGGAAGAGGTAATGGGTGGGGAGGGAGTAGATATGTCCGGGCATCGGGCCACCTCATTGAATAAGGAACTAATTGATGAGGCAGATTTAATCCTGGTTATGGAGAAACAGCACCGAAGGTGTGTCCTAAAACTATGTCCGGAGGCAGGAGGGAAAATGTTTCTTCTCAAGGAGTTTAGCCCCAATTTAGAGGAGAGATTTTTGGATATCCCTGACCCCATCGGGAAACCATTAAAAACCTATCAGAAGATTTTCCAAGAGATCAAAGCTTGTCTTCAGGAATTTGTGAAGAAGGTGGACTGGTATCTATCTAAAGAATTACCAAGAGGAAGTTAAAGATAGTGGGAGGTTCTTGTGAGGATTGCATTGGGATGCGACCATGCGGGCTGGGAGATGAAGGAAGACCTGAAGCCATTCTTAGAGGGATTAGGGCACCAGATTGTGGATTTTGGGACAGACAACCAGGACTCTGTTGATTACCCTGACTATGCTCTGCCGGTGGCTAAAGCAGTAGCCAAGGGAGACTTAGAGAGAGGAATAGTAATCTGTGGCACCGGTATTGGCTCTTCCATTGCGGCCAATAAAGTTTCCGGTATAAGGGCAGCCCTCTGCCACGACACCTTTACAGCCGAGATGAGCCGCAGTCACAATGATGCTAATATCTTATGCCTGGGAGGTCGCGTCATAGATATGGAGTTAGCCCGAAGAATAGTGGAAGTCTGGCTTAATACTCCCTTCTCCGGGGGTCGGCACGCCCGCCGCCTCAAAAAGATTGAGGGGATTGAGAAGTGTGGAGAAATTAGATGAAAGAGCTGAAAGTGATTGATCCGGAGATTGCTCGCGTTATCCAGCTTGAGGAGGAAAGGGAAAGAGGGAAACTTAACCTGATTGCCTCAGAGAACTATGCTTCTGCGGCTGTCCTAAAAGCACAGGGGTCAGTTCTCACAAATAAATATGCTGAAGGTTATCCTGACAGAAGATGGTATAGCGGCTGCCAGCATGTAGATGAGGCGGAGCGCTTAGCCATAGAGAGGGCAAAGAAGCTCTTTGGAGCCGAGCATGTCAATGTCCAGCCGCATTCCGGTTCACAGGCTAATATGGCCGTTTATTTCGCCGCATTGAAGATGGGCGATACCATTTTGGGAATGGATTTAGCTCACGGTGGGCATCTCACTCACGGCGCTCCGGTAAACTTCTCTGGACTTTATTTTAAGGTCGTTCCCTATGGTGTGGATAAGGAAAGTGAGACCATAGATTTCGACCATGTCAGCCGCTTAGCTAAACTGCATAAGCCAAAGATGATTGTGGCTGGAGCCAGTTCCTACCCTCGAGCCATAAACTTTAAGACCTTCAGGGAAATAGCTGATAGTGTAGGAGCTTATCTTATGGCTGACATCGCTCATATTGCCGGTCTGGTAGTGGCTGGGCTTCATCCAAATCCCATTCCTGCGGCTCAGTTTGTAACCACTACTACTCATAAGACATTGCGAGGTCCCCGGGGAGGGATGATTATGTGCGATGAGAAGTTTGCTGATAGGATAGATAAGATGATCTTCCCTGGAATTCAAGGGGGACCTTTGATGCATGTTATTGCGGCCAAGGCAGTTGCTTTCAAGGAGGCAGAATCGCCTCACTTTAAGGATTATCAGAGGCAGACAGCGGATAATGCCAGAGCCTTAGCTGAAGGGTTAAAGAAAAAGGGATATAGATTAGTCTCAGGAGGGACTGATACCCATCTCATCTTAGTGGATTTAAGGGATAATGGCCTGAGCGGTAAGGAAGCGGAAGAGACACTTGAAGAGGCTGGAATCACAGTAAATAAGAATAGCATCCCATTTGATGAGCAGCCTCCCTTTATCACCAGCGGCATCCGGCTGGGCACACCGGCTATAACCACTCGTGGGATGAAGGGAGGGGAGATGGAGGCCATCTCTACTATGATTGATGAGGTTCTGAGCAGTCCCAAAGAGGCTAAGGTCCTGGAGAGGGTGAGAAGAGAGGTAGGAGAGCTCTGCCGGAGTTTCCCCCTTTATGACTGATATGTCTAAGAAAAAGGTTAAAAAGAAGAAGGTTGCCCGACCCCCATGGGATGATTATTTTTTAGGAGTGGCTGAGCTTATCTCCAAACGCTCTACCTGTTTAAGGAGGAGGGTGGGAGCGGTTATCGTTAAGGAGCGCAGGATTCTCTCTACCGGCTATAATGGAGCTCCAGCCGGCCTACCCCACTGCGATGAGGTGGGCTGCATTAGAATGGAGAAAAAAATTCCTGCTGGTGAACGACATGAGCTTTGCCGGGGGCTTCATGCTGAGCAAAATGCCATCATCCAGGCCGCCTTATATGGCGTAAGTATAAAAGAGGCAATAATTTACGCTACTCATCATCCCTGCAGTGTCTGCGCCAAAATGATCATCAATGCTGGTCTCAGGCGAGTGGTTATTGCTAAAGGCTACCCGGACAAGATGGCTTCTAAGATGCTTAAGGAAGCAGGAATCTCTGTCGACAAAATAAAAATAAAATAAAAATTTTTTTTCACTTGACATACTAAATGTTGGGTGGTAAAATTAAAGTGGCCTCAATATAGGGTATTCAAAGATGCGCTGTCCCTACTGCAATTTCCTTGAAGATAAAGTAGTTGATTCCCGCTCCGGTCGCGATGCCTTAGTGGTGAGACGTAGAAGGGAGTGCCTCAAATGCCGACGCAGGTTCACCACTTACGAGCGTCAGGAGGAGATTCCCCTCATGGTCATCAAGAAGGATAACCATCGGGAGTCCTTTGACCGGCAAAAGGTTCTAAATGGAGTCGTCAAGGCCTGTGAAAAGAGGCCAATCAGCGTAGCCAAGATGGAAGAGGTGGTAGACGAAATTGAAAGGAGTCTGCGGAGCCGTCTGGAGAGGGAACTGGCCTCAAGCGAAATCGGGGAATTGGTGATGAAAAAATTGCAAGGCCTGGATGATGTAGCTTATGTCCGTTTTGCCTCAGTATATCGCCAGTTCAAGGATATAACAGACTTTATGAAGGAAGTGAAGGGAATATTAAAATAAAAAATACAATAGGGGGAGGAAGAAATGGGGGATACTTTAGCCACTAAAGAGAAAAATGAGGTAAAGACTTTTACCTCGGTCAGGAAGAGGGATGGCAGAATCGTTCTCTTTAATGAGACAAAGATAGCCGATGCTATCTTCAAGGCGGCCAGAGCGGTAGGAGGAGAAGATAAATTCTTAGCTGAAGACCTGGCCAAGGCAGTCACCTTCTTCCTGAAGAAGAAGTTATGGGAGAATATCCCCGACATTGAGGACATACAGGATTCGGTGGAGAAGGTTCTTATAGAGACTGGCCATGCCAGGACGGCCAAGGCCTATATCCTCTATCGGGACCAGAGGGCCAGACAGCGGGAGAGGCTCAAGGTGAGGAAGGAAGTGAGAGACAAAAGAACAACCACCGATTTATCGCTACTGGTAACTGGGTCAACCAGAGATGAGAGCATACCCTGGGAGAAAACTAAAATCTCCGAGGCCCTGGTGAAAGAAGCTAACCTCTCCCCATCCGTAGCCGATTCCATTGCCACTTCCGTTGAGGGAAGGGTCATCAGCTCTGGCCTCAACCAGATATCCACTACCCTCGTTCGGGAACTGGTTGATAATGAACTGTTCTCCCGAGGCTATCGGCAAAAACTATTAAGACAGAAACTAATTGGCATGCCCAGCTATGATCTGGACCAGCTAATCTTCTCCAAAAGTAACGAGAATAGCAATATTACTTCCAATAACCCGGAAGCCATCAATCTTGCAGTGGCTGAGAACACCATCAAGCAGTATATGCTTCAGCGAGTCTTCAGCCCCGAGGTAGCTAATGCACACCTCACCGGGATGATTCACATCCACGACCTGGGTTATCCCAGAGTATATTGTAGCTCCCATAGCTTAGAATATCTGAAGAAATATGGATTGGAATTAGGTAACCTTGATACTTGCTCCGCCCCAGCCGCCCATGCCCGCACCCTGACCGGGCATCTCAACACTTTCCTGGCTTCCCTTCAGGCCTATTATGCGGGAGCCCTGGGGGTAGGTTACATTAATATCTTCTATGCTCCCTACCTTATTGAAATGAGTGATGAGGAGATGAGGCAGGAGGCTCAATATCTCATCTTCAGCGGCTCTCAAAATGCATTTTCTCGTGGTGGTCAGACCCTCTTCCTTGACTTTAATGTTCACTTAGGAATCCCAACCTACTTGAGAGAGGTTCCGGCCATTGGTCCTCGAGGAAAGTATACCGGGAAATCCTATGGAGAGTATGAGGAGGAGGCCCGGCGGTTCACCCGGGCAATGTTAGATGTCTGGAGAGCAGGGGATAGATACGGCAATGTATTTGCCTTCCCCAAGTGCGACCTGCATGTCTCTCAGGAAGCTTTTGATGACCCCCTGCAGTATGAGTTGTTGGAATATGCCTGTCAGATTGCCAGTGAGAATGGGACCCCTTACTTTGTCTTTGATAGGGATGAGGTGACACTTTCTGCCTGTTGCCGGTTGAGGACGCGGATCAGGGATAACTATATGATTGAACATCCAGAGAGTATGCGCTTCTGCGGATTCCAGAATGTGACCATAAATCTTCCCCAGGCGGCCTACCGGGCGGGGAAGGGAAATGTAGATAAAATTTATGAGGAAATTGCCAGGGCTATGGACATAGCTATGAAGGCGCATTTGGAGAAGAAGAAATTTATCGCCCAGATGATGAGTGCTCCCAATATGCCCATGTGGGAGGTAGGGAAGCTCGCCAAAGATGGAAGGCCTTACATTGACTTAGATAAGTCTACCTATATAATAGGAATCATTGGCCTCAACGAATGTGTTCAACACCTGACAGGGAAAGAACTGCATGAGGACGATGAGGCCTATAAGCTTGGCGTCAGAATAATCTCTTTTATGAATTTGAAGGCGAAAGAGTATGAAGAGAAACACAATCTGCAGGTAGCCTTAGAAGAATCCCCGGCTGAATCAGCCACCAAAAGACTTTCTAAGGTAGACCTGCGGGAATACCCAGAAGCATCTAATGTGGTCAAAGGCGACATTGATAACGATGAGAACTATTATACCAATAGCATACACTTCCGGGCCGACGCTGGCATCAGTCTTGTGGAACGGATTGA
>JAGMAN010000095.1 GCA_023130215.1 bacterium | reverse complement strand
CATTGATTATGAATTTAGAACTACTGTCGTTCCTACCTTCTTAGATGAAAACGATATTGTAGAGATAGCCAGGTCAATCTCAGGAGCAAAGAGGTATATCCTCCAGCAGTTTGCTCCCCGGAATGCCTACCAGCCAGCTCTAAGGGAGGTTAAACCTTACCCTCCTGAAAAGCTGAAGGCAATGGCTGAACTGGCAAGCCGTTATGTGCACAATTGCCAGGTAAGAGGAATTTGATTTTTTTGTGTATAATTATTTGCTGCAGGTAGCCTTGACAGTTACTCCGGAATGTGCTACTCTCATAACAGGAGGTGAGCGGGAATGTCATCGACTCTTCAAGAAGCAGTTCAGGCACTTAAGATGGTCAAGGTTAAGCCCTCCATCCCCAGGAAGAAAAAAGTTGCCGATCAACTCCTGGGTAAGTTTAAGGGAATTATTCCTGAGGGTAAGACCAGCACCCAATTTATCAAGGAGGTGAGAGCAAGTCTCTATGGAAAGGTCAAATGAAGCTACCCCATCCGTGATATTGGATACTGATGTTATAGTCAACTGGCTCACCAAGGAACGAGAAACTGACACTGGCAGAGAACTCTAGGAAGCTCCACATAAAATAATCAGTTTGATTGAAGCCGGGAAGATTAAGGGGCTAACCTGTCTAACTACTCTCCTTGAGTTGAGATATCTTCTCCGGCGCAAGAAGGAATATAATGAAGAGCAGGTTGAAACATACATTAGCCAGATTATGAGCATACTTGAGGTTATCGTCCCCGATGAGATAAGCCTCCTTCGGGCAAACAGGCTCCAATCGGAAAATCTATTAGATCCATTTGATACCATCCTCCTCAGTTTCTCCATTGGCGTCAGACCAGCTACATTTATCTCCCGGGATACAGATTTCCTGAAGATAGCCAAGCGATTCATCGAAGTTGCCATTCCCGAAGATTTCTCTTTCTAAGCAGCCTCACTTATCTCCTTTTTAGCATAAATTTCTTTTCAATCCTCACCCTTCGTGGTATCCTGTTACCAGGATTATACGGTGAAACACGGTGAAGCAGTGCTACCTACGGTTAGCAGTACTGCCTATGGCTGTAAGGAGTTATAGGGTAAATGAAAATCTTAACATTTCCTGGTGGGGTTCATTCACCCACCTCAAAGGAAGTAACCAGGGATAAGAAAATAGAACCTGCTAAGATTCCAGAAAGAGTCATCATTCCCCTGCTGCAGCATACCGGGGCTCCCTGTGAGGCGTTAGTTTCAAAGGGTGATGGAGTGAGCGTTGGACAGAAGATAGGTGAGGCAAAGGCCTTCGTCTCATCTTCCGTTCATGCTACCATCTCGGGAGAGGTGACTGAAATTAAGCCCCTACCCTACCCCTTAGGTTCAGAGACAGCCTCTGTAGTCATTCAGTCAGATGGAAAGGATGAGTGGTTAGAAAGTGGGGAGAGTATTGATTGGAAGGCCTTGAGCCCAGAAGAGATAAGAGAAATTATCCGGGAGGCTGGCATTGTTGGCTTAGGGGGAGCTGCCTTCCCCACCCATGTTAAGCTGTCTCCCCCTAAGGGAAAGAAGATAAATGCTTATATCCTGAATGGGGCTGAATGCGAACCTTACCTCACCTGCGATTATAGACTGATGGTGGAGAAACCAAAGGAGATTTTAGAAGGATTCAGGATTTTGATGGCTGCCGTTGGAGTAAAAAATGGTTATATAGGAATTGAGGACAATAAACCGGAAGCTATCTCTATTATGGAGAAGGAACTTAAAAGCCAGTCAGATATCCAGATGGAGGTTCTTAAGACCAAGTATCCCCAGGGAGGAGAAAAACAGTTAATTAAAGCCATCTTAAGAAGAGAAGTTCCTTCCGGAGGTTTACCTTTTGATGTTGGAGTATTGGTGAGCAATGTGGGGACAGCTTTCTCCTGCTGGGAGGCAGTTGTCCTTGGTAAGCCTCTGGTAGAGAGAGTAATTACAGTGGCTGGCTCCGGGATTAAGGAGCCTAAGAATCTACGGGTAAGAATTGGGACCCCCATTTCGGACATAATTAAGGAGTGCGGCGGTTTTAATGGACAACCAGGAAAGATAATCATTGGCGGTCCCATGATGGGGCTGGCTCAGTGGACTTCAGATGTTCCGGTAATTAAGGGGACCTCGGGAATTTTAGTTTTTCCTCAAGAAGAGGTCTTAGAGGAGATTTCTCTTCCCTGTATAAAGTGCGGAAATTGTGTGGATTCCTGCCCGGTTAATTTAATGCCTACTCTTATTGAGAGCTATGCCGAAAAAGGAAGGCTTAAAGAGGCAGAATCTCTTGGAGCCTTAGATTGCATTGAATGCGGAGTTTGTTCCTATGTTTGCCCTTCCAAGAGACCATTAGTTCAAATGATTAAATATGCCAAATTTGAGATTGCCAGGAACAATAAAGGAAAATAAATGGAAGGAAAGCTCACTGTCTCTGTCTCCCCTCATATAAAGTCAAAAGAGTCAATTCCCCGGGTTATGTGGAGCGTGGTCATTGCCCTGGTTCCGGCTATGGCGGCAAGCATATATTTCTTTGGCATAAGTGCCCTCACAACCATTTCAGTAAGCGTAATCTCGGCTATATCAACGGAAGCAATCATCCAGAGATTACGCCATAAGCCCATTACCATCTCTGACGGAAGCGCCGTAGTTACCGGAATTCTTTTAGCCCTTGTTCTTCCCCCGAGAATTCCATGCTGGATGGTCATTATCGGTTCCTTCTGCGCCATTGCCTTAGCCAAACAACTTTTTGGAGGATTGGGATATAATATCTTCAACCCTGCTCTGGTGGGGAGAGCAATTCTTCTTGCCTCCTTTCCCATAGCCATGACTACCTGGAGAAAACCCTTTGAGGCGGTAACCTGTGCCACCCCCCTAACGCTAATTAAAGAAAGAATCTGCGAAGGGCTACCCTCTTACTGGGAACTCTTTATCGGCAAAGTAGGCGGTTCCCTTGGAGAAACCAGCGTCCTTGCTCTTCTCATCGGAGCAGTATTTTTACTTCTCCGGGGTTATATCTCCTGGCACATTCCTCTTTCTTGCCTTGGCACAGTTGCTTTGCTTACAGCAATTTTAAATCAAGACCCTCTTTTTCATCTCTTGACCGGGGGATTAATCTTAGGAGCTTTCTTCATGGCTACCGATATGGTCACCACTCCTTTAACGAAGAAAGGGAAACTGGTCTTTGGAATAGGAGTAGGGATTATTGTTGTTGTCATCCGCTTAAAAGGGGGTTATCCCGAAGGGGTCTGTTATTCTATCCTGCTGATGAATGCTTTTACCCCTTTAATTGATCGCTGGATTAAACCCAAGGTCTTTGGAAAGAAATAATGAGGAATATGCTAAAATTAATCGGAGTTCTCACTCTTACTTGCTTGCTCAGTGCTTTAGGGCTCGCTTATGTCCATAAACTAACTGAAGAGCCAATCGCCGAGCAAAAAAGGCTGGCTAAACTGCGAGCGGCGGAGGCTGTTTTACCACCTTTTGATAATGACCCGGTCAAAGAGAAAAAAGAACTCGAAATAAAGGACAAAAAAGTTATTTTCTATATTGGGAAAAAGGAGGGTAAAGTTGTAGGGATTGCCTTTCTTCAGGAAGGAGAAGGATATGGTGGGTTTATTAAGGTGATGCTGGGAATCACCCCTGAGGGTGAAATAAGCGGAGTGGAGATATTGGAACATTTGGAGACCCCTGGCCTGGGAGCAAGAATAGAAGAATCTCAGTTCAAAGGACAATTTAAAGGCAAATCCCCAACAAATTCTAAATTAGTGGAAGGAAAGTTAGCTGTCGACAAGGACGGAGGAGATATTGATGCCTTAACCGGAGCAACCATCTCTTCCCGGGGAATAGTTTCTGCGGTAAATAAAGGATTAAGAATATTTAAAGAGCACAAGGAGAAAATACTTTCATCGTAGGGGTCAGATTTATCCGACCAGATTGGCAGCCGCAGGCTTCAGAACGAAACTGGATGTGAAAAATGGGTCTCCGGAAAGATTTCAGTAAAGGTTTCTGGAAAGAGAATCCCGTCCTCAGATTGGTTCTGGGAATATGTCCTACCCTCGCTGTTACCACCACTGCAATAAATGGTCTGGCTATGGGCTTAGCCACTACCGGGGTCCTGGTCATGTCCAACTGCTTCATCTCCCTTTTCCGTAAACTCATTCCCGAAAAGGTAAGAATACCCATCTTCATTGTAGTTATTGCCTCCTTTGTCACTATCACTGACAAGATAATGGCTGGATTCTTCTATGAACTGCACAAGGTTTTGGGGCTCTTTATCCCCTTAATTGTGGTGAACTGCATCATTTTGGGAAGAGCGGAAGCCTTTGCTTCCCGCAATCCCTTGCTCAATTCTTTCCTGGACGGTTTAGGAATGGGATTGGGATTCACTGCCTCTTTAGTCGTTATAGGAAGCATCCGGGAGATTTTAGGCCAGGGCAGCATTTTTGGAATTGCCCTTTTGGGAACGAATTATCAACCCTTTTTGGTTATGCTCCTTCCCCCGGGCGCCTTCATCACCTTAGGATTACTCTTAGGATTGATGAATAGGATAAGCAAATAGAATGGAACTCTTCTTAATTTTTATAGGCGCGGTCTTAGTAAACAACTTTGTCTTCGCCCGCTTCCTTGGCATCTGCCCTTACCTGGGAGTTTCCAGGAAGAGCGAGACTGCCCTGGGAATGGGAATGGCCGTAATCTTCGTAATGACCCTTGCTTCCCTGGTTACCAACTGCATCTATACTTACATTCTGGTTCCCTTAAACCTGATTTTTTTAAAATATGTTGCCTTTATTCTGGTCATTGCTTCCCTGGTCCAGTTTGTAGAAACTTTTTTGAAAAAGGTAAGCCCTGCTCTTTACCAGGCCCTGGGAATATATCTTCCCTTGATTACCACTAACTGCGCTATTCTTGGTCTTGCCCTCTTAAATGTGATAAAGGGCTATGCTCTCCTCAAAAGCCTTGCTTTTGGTCTGGGAGCAGGCATCGGCTTTACTCTGGCTCTTGTAATAATGGCGGAAATAAGAGAGAGATTAGAATTTGCTGATATTCCTGAACCTCTCAAGGGTTTCCCCATAACCTTAATTATTGCTGGACTATTGGCCATTGCCTTTATGGGATTCTCAGGATTGGTGAAAATGTAATGAACACAATAATTCTATCTCTTCTTACTTTAGGCAGTCTGGGACTTATCTTTGGTCTTGTCCTCGCTTACGCCTCTAAAAAATTCGCTGTCCAAATATACCCACGGATAGAAAAAGTAGCCGGGCTCCTCCCGGGAGCAAACTGCGGAGCCTGCGGCTTCCCCAATTGTCAGGCTGCTGCTGCGGCCCTGATTGAGGGTAAAACTGAAGCAGATTCCTGCGTTTTAATTGAAGAAGAAGCCTTGAGAGATATCACCAAAATAATTGGTCAAAAAGGTCGCCTGAGGCGACTTAAAGAGAAAAAAGTAGCCCGCCTCATCTGCCAGGGAGGGAAAGACCAGACCGAAGAAAAATATATCTATCAGGGAGTTAAAGACTGTCGGGTGGCTGACCTTCTTTTTGGTGGAGAAAAAGCCTGTCCTTACGGCTGCCTTGGGTTGGGAACTTGCGTTCAGGAATGTCCCTTTGGAGCAATTACCCTGGACGAGAATAATTTGCCGGTAATTGATGAAGATAAATGTACCGGTTGCGGGAAGTGCGTCCAGGTCTGTCCCAAAGAGGTCCTTACCCTGATTCCTAAATCAAAAAAAGTATGGGTTGCCTGCGGTTCCCGGGCTAAGGGAGCGCAGGTAAAGAAGGTCTGCCAGGTAGGCTGCATCGGCTGCGGACTCTGCGTTAAGGCCTGCAAAGTGTCAGCCATTATTCTCGAAAATAACTTAGTTAGAATAGATTACCAGAAGTGCACAAACTGCGGTGACTGTGTAGAAGTCTGCCCCACCAAAGCCATCGCTATTTGCCTCTAAAAACTTGTCTTCCTTCAATCCTTATGGTAATATAGAAACAGGATGGGTATATATAAAGATTTCATAATTTTCATAATTGGTATTCTTGTAATCATAAAGGGTGCTGATTTCTTCACCACTGGAGCTGAAGGCATAGCTAAGGCTTTTAGAATTCCAAGGGTTATCATAGGTTTGACCATTGTAAGTGTGGCAACGACTGCCCCCGAGTTCATCGTTTCCACCATTTCCTCCCATATGGGAGTTGGTGGAATGGCTGTTGGTAATGCTGTGGGATCATGTTTAGCAAACATCGGATTGATTTTGGCAGTAGCGGCCATAATCAGGGCAATTGGTTTCAATCCAAAGGTTATAAAACAAGAACTGCTCTTTCTCGTAATGCTGGTCATCATTCTCTATCTTCTTATGCTTGATGGCAATCTAAGTTTCGGGGATGGATCATTTCTATGTTTTCTTCTCGTAGTCTTCCTGACATGCATAATCTTGAGAGAACTTAAAGCCAAAAGAGGAAGCAAAGAAAAAATTTTAATTCCTATACAACCAACTTATAACATAAAGAAAGATAGCATCAGATTCCTAATAGGCGCAGCCGGAGTTGTTTTATCCGCTAAGTATGCCATAGTTCCCTGCGGCATTAATATCGCTCATTTCCTGGGAGTTCCAGAAATCGTTATCGGCCTTTCCATGGTCGCCTTAGGGACTTCATTGCCTGAATTAGTTACTGCTGCGATTGCCAGTTTCAAGAAAATGGGGGATTTGGCTGCTGGAAATATAATCGGAGCCAATATATTAAATATCTTGTGGGTGTTAGGCTTCTCTTCTTTGATTAATCCCTTAAATATAGATGGACAGACCAAAACAGTAACAATGCCCGTTGTCTTTTTTATTACCCTTTTGATGTTTTTATTCGCGAGAACGAAATTCAAAATAACCAGAAGTGAAGGATTAATTCTTTTTGTTATATATGCAGGTTACATTTTTTATATTCTTAAATTTGCTTATAGCTAAAGGGAGCCATCGTTCATGAAAGAGGCGAAATATTATAAAAAATTGGATGGAGAGAAGGTTCAATGTCTTCTCTGCCCGAAAGAATGTATAATTAAGGAGGGCAAACGGGGATTCTGCCGGGCCAGGGAGAATAGAGAAGGTAAACTATATTCCAGGATATTTGCTCAGGCGACCTCGGTGGCTATGGATCCAATAGAGAAGAAACCACTATATCACTTTTATCCGGGGACGATGATTCTCTCCCTGGGAACCAATGGATGTAACTTCGCCTGCCCTTACTGCCAGAACTGGGAAATCTCTCAGACGGAGGTTGCCACCCGGACCATCACCTCAGAAGAGGCAGTAGCCACAGCCAAGGGACGCGGCTCCATTGGCATTGCCTATACTTATTCGGAGCCCCTCATCTGGTATGAATATGTCCTAGAGACAGCCAGGTTAGCCCATGAGCGAGGGCTGAAGAATGTTTTAGTTACTAACGGATTCATAAGTGAAGAGCCTTTCCAGGAGCTTCTTCCTTATATTGATGCCATTAACATTGATGTTAAAGCAATGAAGGATTCGTTCTATAAGGAGATGTGCAAGGCAGAGCTTGAACCAGTACTGCGCACTGCTGAAATAGCTAAGAAGAAAGTCCTGGTAGAAATAACCAATCTGGTTATTCCCACCCTCAATGACAGAGAGGATGATTTCAACCTGCTAATCAACTGGGTAGCAAATAGCTTGGGAGCGGATACACCGCTCCACTTCTCCCGCTACTCTCCCCATTATAAGATGAAGATAGAGCCTACTCCCATCTCCACTTTAGAGAAGGCTGTGAATATTGCCAGGGAGAAACTAAGGTATGTCTACCTGGGAAACGTGGGGGGAGAAGAAGCAAATAGTACTCGCTGTTACAACTGCGGTAAGACAGTCATCCTGAGAACTGGCTATGGAGTAGCAGCAGTGGAGTTGGAAGATGGAAAATGTAAATATTGCAAGGCAAAGATTAATGTGGTAATGTAGGAGGAGGAAATTATGCCAAAGCGCAGAAAGGAAGGCAGGAGGAGAATCGAATTCTGGCTCTTAGTTTTAATCGTCGGAGCCTTAATTGGAAGTATTGTCGGCGAAATTATCGGTTTATTCTTCCAGGATGAGGCCAGTCTCCTTCACAAGCTCTTCGTGGCTGGTATCCGACCAGGTTTCGAGCCAAGGACCTTCAATCTATATATTCTTGATTTCACCATTGGCTTCCACGTAAAACTGACCGTCTGCACTCTGATCGGATTAATAGTTGCTGTTTACCTGGGGAAGCTCATTTAAT
>JAGMAN010000094.1 GCA_023130215.1 bacterium | reverse complement strand
TCCAGACGCGAGCTTCGCTTCTCAGGGACTCATACCACTTATGGTAAGCTTCCATCTTCTTCCAGGGGAGAAGACTCTTTTTGAATTTCTCCTTCTCCTTATTATATTTTTCCTCATCTATTTCTTTGCGCTCCTCCAACTGAAGGAGACAGAACCCAAGGCGAGTCTCAATTGAGTCGCTCACTTCAGCTTCCTTAAGCGAAAAGGAAGCCTCACCAAAATCCCGAGAGGGGCCTATCCCCTCTATATACTGCCCCCGGGAGAAGAGACCGCTATCTTCAACTTCAACAGAAAAATCCTCAGCCACTTTCTCCAAATCGCCGCCTTCTCTCAATTTAGCCAAGCACTCCTCTGCTTTGGACTTAGCTAATTTGGTAGCTTTCTTATCCTTAACCTTCTCTTCCACCTTTTCCCTTACTTCCTCTAACTCCGGCAGGTGAGACTTTTCCCTCTTTTTGCGAACAAAAATAGCATACCCCCTGGGAGTCTTAATGGCCTGGCTCACCTCGTCGTCGTCCACGGCGAAGGCTTCCCGGGAGAATTGAGGTGTCCAGCCAATGCCCTTTACCGCTTCCCCATTAGCAAAAAGTCCTGTCTCCCTCACTTCCAATTTCTTCTCCTTGACCATCCTCTCCCAATCGGTCTTATCCAGAAGCTCACCGGCTAAGTCTTCTGCTTCCTCCCGAGCCACCTCATCGGCTCTTTTAGCTTTTAAGGTAGCCTGGATTTGAGACCGCACTTCCTCCAATGGAACGGTATGAGCTTCTCCTTCTTCTTCCAGGTGCTTGAAATCCTCAATATTTTCCTGGTAATAACTGCTAATTTCATCCTCATCTATTTCTATATCTATTTCTCTTTCCCTGGGGTCAATCAGCACATACTGGACATTTACTTTTTCTGGCACCTTAAACTCTTCCAGGTTTTCCTGAAGATAGTCCTTGAGTTCCTTCTCCTCCATCTTGAGGTCCTTCTTGAAATCCTCCTTCTTGAAGAGAATATATTTCACCCGCACCTTCTCATTCCTCTTGATATATTCCTCCTTGAGTTCCTCCTCAGAAATCTCCACCTCTTCAGTCACCTGGCTTCTAAGCTTCTTCACCATGAGGTCCTCTCGCATTTGCGCTTCGAACCTTTCCGGGCTGAGCCCTTTATATGACAGGACCCTTAGGTAAAGCGCCTTATCGAACTTGCCCTCCTTATGCAGGCCAGGAATAGAGCTAATCTGATCGAATACTTCCTGGTCAGTAACCACAATCCTCCGTCTCTTAGCTTCCCGGGGCAGGAGGATTTCCCGAATCAACTCCTCCAGGGCCTCCTTCTTGAGTTGTCCCTCCATTTGCTCGTCCCAATGGTTTCTATATAGTGATTGCCACCTCCGTTTAACTCCTTGATAAGCATCGTGGAACTGCCGATAGTCAATTTTTTGGCCATTGACCTTGGCTACCACCGCTGTCCGGGATTGCCTTCCCCGGTAGCGCCCGACACCATAGAATCCGATGAAGGCAGGGATGATGAGTACAATGGTGGCTATGAGGATACCTCTCATTTTCTTTCGCAGGATTCTAAGCATAGCTAATTCTCCCCAACACTTAAGACATATGAAGTATACAATTCTCCATCATTGGCTATTATAAAGACTCTGAAAAGAAATTTCAACAACTTTCTTGAATTTTCTTTGAACAAAGGACTATTCTGTGGTATATTAAAAGAGAAATGAAAGGCATCTTCATTACTCTGGAGGGTCCGGAGGGTAGTGGTAAGTCCACCCAGGCGGAGAGGTTGTCTGACTACCTTTTGAGGAAAGGGATAGATGTCCTTTGCACCCATGAGCCTGGCGGGACCCGGATAGGGGAAAGACTGAGGAAGATTTTGCTTTCTCCTCGCAGCAAGGGAATGACTCCCTTGACTGAACTGCTTCTTTATTTAGCCAGTCGAGCTCAACATGTAGAGGAAGTGGTGAAACCATCCTTAGCCCGGGGAAAGGTGGCTGTGTCTACCCGCTTCTCAGATTCCTCTTTAGCTTACCAGGGATATGGGCGTGGGCTGAATAAACAGTTGATAAGGAAGATGAACCAGGTAGCTACCGCAGGCCTGAAGCCGGACTTAACCATACTTTTAGATATAGATATTCCTCAGGGACTGAAGAGAGCACGGGCGGGAAGTAAAGGGGACCGGTTAGAGCGGGAGAAAAGAGAATTCCATCAGAGAGTAAGACAAGGATATCTAAAATTAGCAAAGCAGGAGCCGAAGAGGATAAAGATAGTGAAAGTTAAGGGTTCCATAGCTGAGGTTCAAAAGAGAATCAGACAGCAGGTGGAGGAGTTACTTAAGAAAGCAGGCTATAGACTATAAAGTGTAGACTATGGACTTTAGACTTTAGACTACAGAATTGTAGGGGCAGGTTATGCCTTTTAGCAATGTCATCGGCCAGGAAAGAATAATCAAGCTCATCAAAAATTCCCTCAAGGATGGCCGGATAGCCCACGCCTACCTATTTGTCGGGCCAGATGGAATAGGGAAGACTATGGTAGCCAAGACCTTAGCTCAGGCCCTGAATTGTCCGAGAGCAGATTCAGATGCCTGTGGGAGATGTCCGGACTGCCGTAGAATCGAAAAGCTTTCCCATCCCGATGTCAACTGGGTGAGGCCAGCCGGGCTGTCCCGTCAGATAGGGATAGATGATATCCGAGGGCTTCGCCGGCAAATTTCCTTAAAACCATACCAGAGTCGCAAGAAAGTCTACTTGATTATGGAAGCAGACCGGATGACGGCCCAGGCCAGCAATGCTCTTCTCAAGACATTAGAAGAGCCCCCCGCTGATTCTATCCTTATCCTGATCAGCTCTCACCCATCTTCTCTTTTCCCTACTATCGTCTCTCGCTGTCAGATGATGAGGTTTTCGCCACTCAGTCCAAAGAGAATAGAAGATTACTTAGTTAAGAAGCTCAATCTCTCCCCTAATAAGGCTCGGCTTCTCTCCCTCCTTTCGGAAGGAAGGTTGGGGAAGGCTCTGTCCCTCCAGGAGAAAGCGGTCTGGGAGGAGAGAGAGAAGATTCTCAATTTAGGGAGTCAGATCTCCCATCAGGATGATTTAGAGAAGCTTCTGCAGGTAGCAGAGAAAATGTTAGAGCTCACCTCCAACTTCAGAGAGAAGCTGGAAGAGAGACTAAAGGATGAGTTAAGAGAAGTAGAAGGGGTATTTAGCAAAGAGCAGATTGGGGAGATAAAGAAGGAAAAGATGGCTTTTCTATCCGGAGAGACAAGGAGAAAGGTAGGGGAAATCCTGGATATAATTATTGGTTACTATCGTGACCTTTTAGTCTTTAAGGAGGGTGGAGAAATTATAAATTTGGATAGGAAGGAAGAGATAGAGAAGAGAGCTGTCAGTGTCTCTTCTCAGGCAGTAAGTAAGATTATAAAGTCAATAGAGGAGACGAAGGGATTCATAGAACGCAATGTCAATCTTCGTCTTAGCTTAGAAGCCATGACCATGAAGATAGCTGAGGAGTTGGAATATGCGAGAGGTAGTTCAAGTTAGATTGTGTCAGAGTGGTAAGATCATTTATTGCGATACCCGGGAGCTTTATCTAAACCCAGGAGATGAAGTGCTGGTAGAATTGGAATCCGGTGAAGAGTGGGCAGAAGTTGTATCCGAGCCAGAAACTAAAGAAAGGAAAGAATCCCCCAGGAAAGTGAAAAGGGCAGTAACTGCTGAGGACAGGAAGAGACTGGAGGAAAATGAGAGGAAAGCGAGAGAAGTCTTCAAGACTTGCCTCCAGAAAATAGAGGATAAAGAACTACCCATGAAGTTGGTAGATGCCGAGTACTCCTTCAACCGTAGCAGGATTACTTTTTACTTTATAGCAGAAGAGAGGGTAGATTTTCGGGAATTAGTAAAGGATCTGGCTCACCTTTTCAAAGCAAGAATTGAGATGCGCCAGATTGGAGTAAGGGATGAAGCTAAGCGTCTGGGAGGGTTTGGTCCCTGTGGCAGACCCCTTTGCTGCGCCACCTTCCTGAAGGAATTTGAGCCAGTGACTATTCGCATGGCCAAGGAGCAGAGACTATCCCTGGACCCGAGCAAGGTTTCTGGAGTCTGTGGTCGGCTTCTCTGTTGTCTAACCTATGAATGCCAGACCTACAGGGAGATGGGAAGAAGGTTACCCAAGGAGGGGACGAAGGTAATTACTGAACAGGGGGAAGGAGAGATAGTTGACTTGAATATTCTCAAGCAGACAGTGACAGTAGAACTGAAAGAGGGACAGAAAGCGGAGATTCCAGTAGGGGAATTAACCCGACACAGACCAGGGCTGAGGAGGAGAGAGCTGCGTGATCGCCACCGTCACTCTAAACCCAAGTCTGGATAGGATCGTCAGCGTAGGTGGGTTCTCCGTCGGCGCCACTCTGGCGGTTAGTGACACCCGGCAGGTAGCCGGCGGCAAGGGAATTAATGTTGCCCGAGTAATAAAAGTCTTAGGAGGGGAAGTGATAGCTACCGGCTTCCTTGGAGGCCCAACCGGTGAGCTAATGGAGAGGAAACTGAAGGAAGAAGGACTTAGGGCGGAGTTCGTCAAGATAAAAGAGAATACAAGAAACAATCTGACCATCTTGGACCCAACCTCTAAGACGCAGACTCACCTTATGGAGCCGGGACCGAAGGTGGATATGAGAGAACTCAGCGAGTTTATGGGAAAGTTTAAGAAGATAATGATGAGGAGCAAGTTCTTAGTTTTAGCTGGAAGTCTCCCTCCTGGAGTTCGACAGAATTTTTATGCAGAGTTAATTCAATTAGCTAAGGGGGAAGGAGTGAGAACCGTGCTGGATAGCCGGGGAGAAGCACTCCTTGAAGGGCTCAAGGCTTCCCCTTTTATGGTCAAACCCAACCGCAAGGAGTTAGAGGAAATTGCGGGAAAGAAACTGCGCCGCAGAAAGGATATGATTAAAGTGATTAGGTCCCTTCTTGATAAAGGGATTAAGATAGTGGCTCTCTCCTTGGGAAGGCAGGGAGCAGTAGTTGCCAGTAACGAGAGAATCTGGTCAGCTTCTCCTCCGCAGGTAAAAGTAGTTAACTCAGTTGGTTCCGGTGATGCCTTAGTGGCTGGCCTGATCTATTCTCTCACTAAAGGAAGAGGAATGGAAGAAGCCATACGCTTGGGGATGGCCTGTGCCACAGCTAATGCCATTGTCTCGGGAGCTGGTTTCTGTGGAAAGGAAGCAATAAAGAAGTTCTACCACCGCATGCCGATAGGGCTGGAGCACAAGTATGGCCCATCGCTTCTCCCCGAAGAAGCATGAGACCTTCTTAGTCTGGCAGGGAAAAGAAGATAGTGGTTGATGGGAAAGAGATAGAGTGGAAATCTGCTTTCATATCTCAAATTGCATTAAATCTTTTGCAGCTATTGTATCTCTAAAAATCTTTCTGGCAGATTTTTCTGCTTCTTCTCTTTCTTCCAAAGACTTGTATTGCATAGGGTCAAAGTGAGTAAGTAAAAGCCTTTTGGTTCTTGCTTCTTTTGCAATGCAAGCAGCAGTTTCCGGATTCAAATGAGGCCATCTTGGATCTTCTGTTTTACACTTATAGGAGCATTCAGTTATCAAAACATCAGAATCTTTTGCTAACTCTAAAAGATTTTTACATTTTCCTGTATCTGTGCAATAGGAAATTATTTTTCCGTCCAATTCACATCTATAACCAATGACAGGAGAAGAATGCAACAGTTCCTTTATTGTAACTGGAAATGGGATTTTATGGTCTCCTTCATGTAGCTCGCTAATCTCCACCTCACAAGCTAAATCATCAAACGGTTTTGTAAAAGGCTGTTTCATAATAGAATTCAGGTGCATAGCAGTTCCCTCTTGGCCAAATATTTTCAGACTTTTAAAATTGAATTTATCTAAGAGATGAAGTCCGATGATATGGTCAAGATGAAAATGACTAATGAAGAGATAAATTTGCTTTTTATTTTTAACATATTTATCTAATCTATGTAAACCGTTTCCGGCATCAAATACAATATTATAATCAGCAGATTCAAGCAAACACGATACAGTATTTCCCGTTTCAGTATCATACCAGCCATTTGTTCCAAGGAATGTTAGTTTCATTTTTGCCTCCTCAAATGAGCACTATAAGAAATGACATGCGGGTGTGAGAACAATCAATAATGAATCTCAGTTTCTTCTCTGCTGTTTCGGGGATAAACCAGTTATTGAATCAATTCCCTCCGGTTGAGGAAGATAGTATCTTATCTGCTGAATGGAGCCATCCCTTCTGAGGACTTTCTCTACTCGCTTATTCTTAATAACAGAATGTTCTATCCAAACATCATCGTCAATGACAGAGCCGAATATATAACTGGTGCCTTTTATGGTGACACTTTTACCAATTCTGGTTGGGCAGTCATCGCTTCCGGTCATGTTAACAGATGATTCTATGCGGCAGTTCTCCCCAATTTCCATGTTTCCTTTTACGATGTCGCCCTGTAGAATTTCACTCCCCTGCCCTATCCTCATCGTCTGGTCAGGATAGGTGCTTAAGGTGACGCCTTCCCAAATAGTCACATTCTTTCCTAATTTAATGTTCCCTTCCAAAAGACTATTTTTCTTGATATGTACTCCCCTATTTAACTGCACTCCTTTATGAAGATGGACTCCTTTTCCGATTACAATGTCAAGTGTCTCTTCTCTGCGATCCAGATCCAAGATTTGCTGCACCACTTCATCTGCCAGGAAGAAATCTTCTTTGTCTTTAAAAGTAATTATGTTTTTTAATTTCCCGTATATCCGGCTGCGGGCGATGTCCTCCATATCTTTTAAAACGGCTCTATTGTTAAAAGCGATAATTACTGTGTTATCTGGTACCCGTGAGGCGCCAACTTTCAGACCATAACCATTGAAGATAGTAACCAGGGTAGTTAAATAGAATTCGCCCTGAACATTATCTGCGTCTATCTCCATAATATGTTCTCTCAATTTATCGCCTTTAAAGGCATAGACCCCGCCATTGAATTCTCTTATATTCAATAATTCATCCCGGGTGAATTTATATGCACTTCCGTCAAAATCCAGTGAATAGTCGCTTCTTAAACTCAATATATCTTTGTGCTCCTTTATCTCCATCACCCGGCCTATTTTCTCTCCACTCTCCTGACCGGTAGCCTCTTTCCCTAACATTCTGATAACCCTGCCATAATAATTGTCCTCCGGCCTACCATCATATATGCCGGTTAAGACCATCATATCAAAATTAGAGTGCTCAAATTCTTCCTTGAATTTCCTGACTGCTTCAGTTGTTACCAGTCCCATGTCGCCAGGAAAAATATAGATATTTCCGTTGAACTGCTTTCCCTTAAAAGATTCAAAGGCAACTTGAATCGCATGGCCTGTTCCCCTCTGCTCTTTCTGATAAACAAAGGCAGTGTTTTTCCTCTTTCCGATTTCATGAGCTACTTCATCACCTTTTATGCCAACAACTATTATTTTATTATCGTTATCCAATCCTTCAGTTACTGTATTCACTACCCTAAAAACAGTAGGAACTCCCCATATCTTATGAAGCATCTTGGGAGTCTCCGATTTAATTCTTTTCCCGTGACCCCCAGCCAATATGACCGATATATCTTTTGAGGTTATATCTATTTCAGAGCTCAGATCCCCAATCGTTTCTATTATCTTCTGATGATTTTGTTCAGCCATTCCCGCCCCTCCAATTTCAAGAGCAATGCCTATCTCGATCAGCCTTATTTAATTGCAATTCATGAGTTCTGGCCGTATCTTGACTTCTTAATCAAAAAGTCTCTATCTGGTTTAGCAACTTCATATACTTTTTTTAATAGCAGGGTATCTTCCTCAGTGAATTGCACCTTCCTTCTTCCCATAGCTTTTTCGGCTGTTTCGAGCAATTTCTTAAAGCCAAAACCTTTAGTCACGGAATTATTGATAAACCAGCTCCCTGAGGGGATATATTTTGGTAAAACTCCTCCGGAAGATACAATTATGCATAAAGCACCAATATGAGCTCCGGTATTCAAAGAAGTACCTATGCTGGTCTTGGTATGGTCACCGATGAAAGATCCTACCTTGATACTCCCTGTATCAACAGGTTTTCCCTTTACCATAACGCTGACATTACTATAGTCATTTTTCAAGTCACTATTCGTAGTCAGTGCCCCAATGTTAACCCATTCCCCGATATAGCTATGCCCCATGAATCCGTCATGAAATTTATTCGAGTAACCATGAAATATGCTCTCTTCAACTTCCCCACCTACCCGGCACACAGGTCCAATTGAACATCCTTCACGAATCTTAGCTCCTAAGATGATGGAATTTTTACCTATATAAGAAGGCCCTTCAATACGGGTAAACGGATGGATTTCTGCTCCTTTGTCTATGAACACCGGGCCGCCTTTCGTGTCGAGACATACCATCGGATGCACTTCTGCTTCTTTTGCTATGTAGACTTGTTCTTTGGGGCCGTGAATTACTGACTCCTCTGCCATTAATCCTTCAATACCTGTTTTTTTCATCCTTTTGAAATCATCAAGGAGCGCTTGAGAGTTATAATCAATCAGGTCCCAGGGATAATTGATCATCTTGCAATCAATTCTCACCTTTTTTACTCCTGATTTTATATAGTCAAGTAATTCTTCAAAACTATCTTCGTGAAACTCATCCAAGGTTTCTTTGTTTACTTTTGCGTAAACCAAATCATTATTTTCTCCTACCCATCCTTCTTCACCTGAAAGATTTGGGGGTGTATTCATAAATAAGCAGCGCCCGTTAATAATGAGAACATCGTCATTTCCAATGCTCCCAATATCATTCACCGAATCAGATGGATGACGTTTTTTTAACGTCGGTGCAATATAATCTCGAACAAAATAAGAAATTTCATTGGCAGGATATGTTCTCCTGATTTTCTCTGCCAAACTGGTAATCCCACACTTTAATTCAAAAACAGCTCTTGTTAGAGAGAGGGGATATAGTTGGTCATACTTTTCATCTTCAAAAATAACTAATCGCATTGCATTACTCCTTTCGCTGATGCATCTTGTTAACTCCTAAATAGTAAGCATGATCCTCGCATCTATTATGTGACAACCTTTACCTTTTGCATGAACAATTAGCGGATTGATATCCAGTTCACTGACCTGAGGAAAATCCATAGCTAATTGAGAAAGACGTTCCAGACATTCTTCAACTGACTCAATATCTGCAGGTCTATCGCCTCTGATACCTGATAGCAAAATGTAAGACCTGGTTTCCTTAAGCATTTCCCGGGCATCCAGTTCAGTTATCGGGGCCACCCGGAAGGCTATATCCTTGATTAATTCCACATATACTCCGCCTGAACCAAACATAACTACCGGTCCAAAACTTGAATCTCTCTTAATACCCATAATCACTTCCTTCCCCGGAGGAGCCATTTCTTCTACTATAACTCCAAGAATCTGAGCATCTCGCTTTTTAGCCTGGACATTATCAATTATTTGCTTGAATCCTCGTTTAACTTCTTCTTTATTTTTTAAGTTTAATAATACACCACCTGCATCAGATTTATGTATCACATTTGAAGAAACAACTTTTAAGGCCACAGGTAAACCAATCTCCTCGCTAAATTTCACAGCTTCTTCACTCGTTTTAGCTATTTTATACTTCAAAATCGGGAATCCATAACAATTCAAAACCTCCAGAGCTTCCGGTTCGGGCAAGTAATTTTTATCCGGGCTGAGAAACTTCCCTATGATTCCTTTTGCTCGCGAGTAATTCACTTCAACTTTTTTCACTATGCTTTTTGGGCGTGAAAGCCATCTTGCGTATCTAACAGTTGCCGCAAAAGATTGAGAAGCTGATTCAGGTAGCGAATAATGAGGTATATGTCTTTTTTGCAATATTTCGATTCCACTCAAAACATCACTGCCACCCATAAGTGAACATAGCAGCGGTTTCCTCATTTCTTTTTCAACTCTGCAGATCAAATGAGCAATTGATTCTATATCGGTCATCGACTGCGGTGTGAGGATACATAAGATGCCGTCTGCATTATCATCTTGAGAAATACTGGTCAAAGCCGCATCGTAACGGTCGGCCCGGGCATCTCCAATTACATCAACTGGATTTTTTGTATTAGCCATTCGGGGTAATGACTTCTTAAGTACTTCACTTGTCTGAGGATTAAATTTAGCTAATTCCAATCCATTCTCAATGGATGCATCAGCCGCCATTACTCCTGGACCACCGGCATTGGTAACAATAGCTATCCTATTTGATTTCGGGAGAGGTTGGTAAGTTAAAGCTATAGCGTGGTTAAACATCTCTTCAATGTTTTTGGCGCGAATTATACCCAGTTGTTTGAAAGCAGCATCGCAAACTTCGTCCGACCCGGCCAGTGAACCGGTGTGAGATTGGGCGGCCGCAATTCCTTCTGAAGTTCGTCCGGACTTTAATGCCAATATAGGTTTCTTGTTACTGTTTTCCTTTAACAACTCAATCAATTCTCTTCCTAAACTTATCTCTTCAAGGTATAATAAAATGGTCTTCGTTTTCTCATCATTAAGTAAATATTGTAATAGATCCACTTCATTGATATCTGCTTTGTTACCAAAACTCACAAACTTAGAAAAGCCTATGTGTTTATTTAAGGCATAATCTAACACAGCCGTGCAGAGCGCTCCACTTTGAGACAAAAATCCTATGGCTCCTTCTTCAGGCATTTTCCGGGCGAAACTGGCGTTTAATTGCACGACAGGATCGGCATTTATCACACCTAAACAATTTGGTCCAATGACTGAGATATTGTATTTGTCAGCGATTGCCTTTAATTTATCTTCCAGCTCTTTGCCTTTTGGCCCAGTTTCTTTGAACCCGGCTGATATAACAATTGCGGCTTTGATTCCTTTTTGTCCACATTGTTCAAGTGCCAAAGTGCAAACCGTGCTCGGGAAAACTATAACTGCTAAATCAACCGGATGCGGAATATCAATTACATATTTATAAGCCCTGGCCCCCGAAATAGTAGCGTGACCTGGACTTACCGGGTAAATGGGGCAGGGATATCCACTTCGCATAATATTGGTGAATATATCATTAGGGACTGTCCCCGGAGTATTCGTCGCCCCAACAACAGCAATTGAGGACGGATAAAAGATTTGTTGAAAGTTTTTAGTTTTCATATTTGAGCAGATTGCAATTGCTGGGTCATTTTTTCCACATACTGGTAATAACCCTTTTGCTTCAGGTGAGTGGCTGCTTCTTCGTCAACTATGACAGTAACATTGGGATGAAGTTGTAACATAGAGGCGGGAATACTTGTGGTTACCGGACCTTCGATAGCTCTAACGAGAATTTCTGCTTTTCTCTTGCCGCTGGCTAATAGCATACACATTCGTGCTTCCATTATAGTTCCCACTCCCATGGTTATAGCAAACTTAG
>JAGMAN010000093.1 GCA_023130215.1 bacterium | reverse complement strand
ATAGATTACCTTCAACTGATGCAGGGAAGGAGGAGGGCAGAGAACAGGCAACAGGAGATTTCAGAGATTTCCCGTTCTCTAAAGTCCCTGGCCAGGGAACTAAAGGTGCCTGTGGTGGCTCTTTCTCAGTTGAGCCGGGCAGTGGAGCAGAGGGAAGACCATCGTCCCCGACTGGCTGACCTTCGGGAATCGGGAGCCATTGAACAGGATGCCGATGTAGTAACCCTTCTCCTCAGGGAGGAGTATTACACTCCTGATAAGAATCCTGGCGAGGCTGAAGTTAACATCGCCAAGCAGCGAAATGGCCCGGTGGGCTCGTTTAAGCTGACCTTCAGGCAAGAGTGCACCCGGTTTGAAGATTATTCTGGTAGACCGGAGTAAAACGCTAATTCGAACACAATTGAGTTTGGGTGTAACTAAAGATGCTGGAAATCTTAGGAAGGAGGACAATCTCAGGCCTCGCTTATCTTGGAGAAATATCCATACTATCTGTTCAAACCCTGGGTTTGTCCTTGAAACCTCCCTGGAAGGGAAAGAACCTCCTGGCCGAGATGGTAAATGTGGGGCTACTTTCTCTACCTGTGGTCATCATAACCGGTGCTTTCACTGGAATGGTGCTTGCCGTTCAGTCCTACTACGTCCTGCACAAGATGACCTTGGAGACTGGGATAGGTGGTCTGGTGGATCTATCCCTGGCCAGGGAGCTCGGACCTGTTCTGACTGCCCTGATGCTGGCCGGTCGGGTGGGAGCAGCCATGACTGCTCAGTTGGGGACGATGAAGGTTACCGAGCAGATTGATGCTCTCCAGAGTCTGGCTGTCAATCCGGTCCAGTATCTGGTCGTCCCCAGATTTCTCGCCTGTCTCATTCTTTTACCTATCCTGACCGTCTACACTGTTTTCATTGGTATGTTGGGAGGATATATAGCTTCAGTGAAGATGATGGGGATAAACGCTACCTTCTACCTCAGTATTGCAGTAGGGAAGGTAGCTCCCCATGATATTCTGAACGGATTAATCAAGGCCCTCTTCTTTGGAATGATTATCGGCATCATTGCTTGCTATAAAGGTTTAACCGCGAAGGGAGGAGCCGAGGGAGTAGGTAGAGCTACTACTGGTTCAGTGGTTACCTCTTGCATATTGATACTGGTGGCTGATTTCTTTATAACCTTAGCCCTGAAGATAGTCAATATATGATTACTATTCGCAATTTGACTAAATCTTTTGGCCCCAACCGGGTATTAGACGACCTTAGCATGGTAGTGCCCGAGGGGCAGACCACAGTCGTTATCGGCCGCAGTGGCTGCGGGAAGAGTGTCCTCCTGAAGCACATTATGGGAATACTCAAGCCAGATTCAGGGGAGATTCTCATTGATGGGCGAGATATAACCAAACTTAAGGCAAGCGAGCTGAACCAGGAAAGGAAAAGATTTGGAATGCTCTTTCAAGGCGGAGCCCTATTTGATTCATTAACCGTGGGGGAGAATGTGGGATTCTCATTGCAGGAGCATACTAATCTCAGTGAAGGAGAGATAAAAGAGATTGTCAGGGAGAAGTTGGAACTGGTGGGGCTACGGGATGTCGAAGATTTAAGACCGGCTGAGCTAAGTGGAGGGATGAAGAAGAGAGTGGCCCTGGCCCGAGCCATGGCCATGGACCCGGAGATAGTTCTCTACGATGAGCCAACTACGGGAGTAGACCCCATTATGGCTGATATCATTAATGACCTTATTTTAAGTCTCCAGGAAAGATTAAAGGTTACTTCCCTAATTGTCACCCATGATATGCAGAGTGCCTATAAGATAGCTGATAGAATTGCCATGCTCTACAAGGGCCAGATTGTGGAAATAGGTAGTCGGGAGGAAATAAGAAACACAGCCAATCCGATAGTAAGACAGTTTATTGCCGGGGCCTCTCAAGGGCCAATCAATGAAAACTAAACAATGGCTAAAGTTAGCACAGAAGTAAAAGTAGGTCTCATGGTGGGAGTGGGTCTGGCCATGTTAGCGGGCCTCCTGCTCTACTTTGGCAGGCTCGATCGATATCTGGCAGAAAGAAGTGGCTATGAGATTAAGGCCCTTTTTTATTTTACCGCCGGGTTGGAAAAGGGTGCTCCTGTGAGGTTAGCCGGGGTGGAGGTAGGGAGGGTGAAAGACATCAAGATGACCTACCATCCGAAGACGAAAGTAGAGGTTAGTCTCTGGTTGAGGCCGGATGTTGAGATAAGAGAGGAAGCGGTGGCTTTCATTAGCACCCTGGGATTGATGGGGGAGAAAGGCATAGAGATAACTCCCGGAGAGAAAGAAGGCAAGCCCTTGGGAAATGGGTCAATGATAGCTTCTTCGGAACCTGTCCGTTATGAGAGGCTGGTCAAACTGGGAGAAGAGATCGTCAAGAAGTTAAGCCAGATGGTGGATTCAGTGGGGAGGATAATTGGGGATGAGGAGACTGAAGAGGCTTTACGGGAGACTATCAGAAGCAGTCAAGTTATTATCAGGAATCTGGAAACTCTCACTGCTGATCTAAATAAGGTGTTAGGTGAAAGCGGAGAGGATGTCATTGTAATTATTGAGAATTTCAGAGAGATATCAGAAAAACTGAAGAAATTTGCTCAGGAGCTGGAAGAACATCCCACCATCCTCCTCCGGGGTAAGAGAAAGAGTCGGGAGCAGAAAAAGACTCCGGAAAAGAGAAAGAGGCGAAGCCGTTAATAATGAAAGCTAAGGCGAAGAAGACGAAGTTTGTATGTCAGCAGTGTGGTTACGAATCCCCCGGGTGGTTGGGACGTTGCCCCGACTGTAAGGGATGGAACAGTTTGATTGAAGAGATAGACGTTGAGAAGAAGGGAAGACACCCGGTTGAGGGCCCCTTATCTGAGCCCCGACCCATCTCTGAGATATCCGCTGATGAGGCAGAGCGTCTTCCTACCGGGATAGGAGAGCTGGATCGGATATTGGGAGGAGGAGTAGTTCCCGGCTCGGTGGTTTTAATTGGAGGAGATCCAGGAATTGGAAAGTCAACTCTGCTGCTTCAAGCTGGCCATCGGATGAGCAAGAATGGGAGGCCTGTCCTCTATGTTTCCGGGGAGGAATCGGCTGGGCAGACAAGACTTCGAGCCGGGCGGCTTGGGGCTTCCTCTTCCGACCTCCTTCTGGTCTGCGAGATAAATTTAGAATCCATAGAGAATCATATTAGTAAGCTCAGTCCTAAGGTGGTAGTTATCGATTCCATCCAGACGGTCTATTCGGCTGAGGTCCCATCTGCCCCGGGGAGTATCAGCCAGGTGAGGGAGAGCGCCTCCTACTTAATCCATCTGGCCAAGCGGGAGGGCATATCCATCTTTCTGATTGGACATGTAACTAAGGAAGGAGCCATTGCCGGGCCCCGCATCTTAGAGCATATGGTGGACACCGTCCTTTATTTTGAGGGGGAAGTGCAAACAAATTTAAGGATTCTGCGAGCAGTTAAGAACCGGTTTGGTTCCACCAATGAAATTGGCATCTTTGAGATGGGAGAAGAGGGTCTGAAAGAGGTTGCCAACCCATCTGAGTTATTTCTGGCTGAGCGTCCCCTGAACGTCTCCGGTTCCATGGTGGTTCCCTGCCTGGAGGGGAGTAGGCCGCTACTGGTCGAGCTGCAGGCATTGGTCTCTCCGGGAAGCTTCAGCCTGCCCCGGCGCTTGGTGAACGGGGTGGACTACAATCGGGCTTGCCTCCTCTTTGCCATCCTGGAGAAGAGAGGGAGGCTTCGCTTACAGAATCAGGATATCTTCGTCAGTTTAGCGGGTGGGCTCAACCTTAGAGAACCGGCCCTGGACTTGGGAATGGCCATTGCCGTTGCCTCCAGTTTCCGCGATGTTTCCACTCCACCCAGGATGGTAGCCTTAGGGGAAGTAGGTTTGGGAGGAGAGGTGAGGGCAGTGACCCGGCCGGGCCTGCGGATAAGGGAGGCCGCCCGGCTCGGTTTCACTGAATGCCTGATCGGTCGAAGC
>JAGMAN010000092.1 GCA_023130215.1 bacterium | reverse complement strand
GCTTTAACATATCCTATGTCATCATTGGTGAGCAGTGGTCCCACCAGCCCGTAAACGAACTTGGGATGAAGGTTCTTTATATCAGCATCAATCCAGATGATAATATCTCCTTTTAGAATATAAAGGCTCTTCCAGAGACTTTCTCCCTTCCCGGTATAGCTTCCCTCCTCGGCAAGATAATCTTTAGCCTGGTACACATCGGCTCCGTAGCGTTTGGCGAACTCGCAGGTCCGATCGGTTGAGCCACTATCAATAACGGCCAGCTCATCTATGAGTGGATAGTTCTCCATTAGCTCGGAACGAAGGACGACCACTTCACTGACGATGGTTTCCTCCTCATTCAAAGTGGGCAATCCCAGGCTGATTTTTATTCCTTTCTTCTCCTTTAGCTCAACCAGCTTCTTAATATCCATGAACTGAGAGTGATGAAAAGTATTCTTCTTAAGCCAGGTCTCCACCTTCACTCTGCTTCCCCCTCCTGTCCTTTGACTTCCTCCCATTTCTCTAATTTATCGAGGAAGTACGGCTTAAGCCGCTCAAACTCTTCCGCCTGGGCCTCGATAACCTCTTCTGCCTTTACTCCGTTTGTTTTCTTAGTTTCTATTACGAAGGAAGCTGTTCTCCCGTAGTAGAGGGGAGCCATAATGTCCACTAATTTACGTCGGTTATTCTTCCAGAGGCTGAAGGTATAGGCAAAATCATAAACGATCTTTGCCCACAAGGAGGCGGGAAATTTGAACTTCTCATCATCTAAGGCTACCACCTTCTTTAGCTCCATCAGCACCTCAGGGGAGAGAATCTCCCTCCAGAGAGGATGGAAATGCTTGAACCCAACCCTTATTTCCCGCAGGAGCTTGCTCAGAGAGACTGGCACCGCTTTCGGCTCTATTACGGAAGGAGAACCGAATATTTTAGTGGGCTCACTTCCCTTAACCTGCCTCCACTTATCCTCATACTTTCCCATTAAACTAAAGAGGGTGCCCACCACTTGAAGAAACATGATTCCCAGGCGGCTGGGATCCTTAGCCTCATGTTCCTTGGTTCCGATATAAGCCTGGCAGATCTTATACCCCTCATTTATGGCTGTGGTGGTCATCCAGATATCAATGCCGAATTTAGCCACATCCGTCTGCCAGACATTCTGATGGGCGTAGTAGGTAGCCAACTCTCCTGAGAAGCCGAAGTCTCCTCCAATTGGCTGTCG
>JAGMAN010000091.1 GCA_023130215.1 bacterium | reverse complement strand
ATGGTGCCATCGTATTTGTGCCGCCAGTAGTAGGGAGTGACATAGTCATAACCATTATTTAGTATCGGTTCAATCAGTGACTTTACCCAGTCTGGAGTAACACTTAGCAAATCGGAATCGAAACAGGCACAAGCCTTAGCCTTAAGTTTCTCAGCCACCTCAAATATCACCCGAAAGGAAGTTCCTTTCCCAGGATAACCTCTATAAATGGTGACGATCTTCTCCACTCCCGGCGGCACCTTGCTTTCCTTTGCCCGTTCCCGGGTATCATCTAAGGAACCGCCATCGGAGACGATGAGGACAGATTTTTTAGCTGGATAATATTTAGCCAGTCCCTGACCAACCACCTCCACCACATTCCCAATGGTATCCTCTTCATTATAACAGGGAATGCCTATCAGGATATCAGCCTGTCCTATCTTTTCTATCCTCTCCTTCACATATTCCCTCATTCCCGAGCGGTTATCCATCCTCGTCCTCCCCTAAGAAACCTTTGTCTCTCCTTCCTCTTGCTTTAGATAAACTGTCTGAGTGGGGAAGGCGAACTCTATATCCGCCTCCTCAAATCTTCTCATTATCTCCAAGTTTATCTCCTCAGTTGCCTCCAGGAACTGCTGGTAGGCGGTATATTTACACCAGTGGATGACTAATATGTCTTTAGAATGAGCGCCAAATTCCTTGAAGTAAACCCAGTAGTTTTCGGTGCTGGGATGGTTCTTAAATATGCCCCTTAGAATCTCCAGAGCTTTCTTCATCTTATCATATCCAGTATCATAAGTCACTCCTACAGTATAAAGGTTCTTTATGGTCGGGCGTTTGGAGATGTTGTTTATGGTAGCCTCGGCCATACGGGCATTGGGGATAGTCACCAGAGTTCCATCGAGAGTTCTAATACGGGTGCTTCGCAGCCCTATCGATTCTACCGGTCCATCGATGCCTTCAACTATTACTCTGTCTCCTACTCGAAAGGGCTTATCGGCAAAGATGGCTATCGAGCCAAACATATTTGCCAGGGTTTCCTTAGCTGCAAGAGCAAAAGCCAGACCCCCAACGCCGAGACCGGCTAAGAAACCGGTTACCTTAATTTGAAGGCTCTCCAGAATTACAAGAACTCCAACAGTAACGATAAATATCTTCAGAGTTTTTCTGATTATGGGCAATAGCTGGTCATCAAGTTTGGAATCGGTCGTTCTAACCTTTGGCTCCAGATAGGCAGCAAAAAGGTCAACCAATTTAACTAAGGTATAGGTAACCACTATTCCAACCAGCACGCCGAGGAGATTCTTCACGTCTACCTGGAATATACGCAACCCCAAAATAATGCCGGCGATAACGATGATCAGCCTGAGCGGCTTCCTCATAACCTCGATGGCTATATCATCTAATGGTGTCCTTGTCCGGGCGGTCAATCTCTTTAATCTCACTATAACCAAAAAGTCTATCACCTTGGAAAAGATAACGGCGGCCAGCACCACCAGGGCAAAGAGGCCGTACTGCCAGAGAGCAATGTTAAAGACTTCCCTCCGCAGTATCTCTATCTTCTCCACTATCGGCTGAATTTTCTCCTCCCAACTGACCAAGGACTTTGCCTTAGCTGCCGCCTGCTCAGTTTTACCCGCCTCCTCAGCCATCAGGGAAAAGAGGCTGCCCACTAAAACAGATATAGCAAGACCCGTTAGAAATAAATTTCTAAACGGGTCAAAAATTGCCCAAATTCTCCTCATCAATTCTTCCCCTCCTTTACTCTGTGACTCTTTCCGTTATGAGAATATCATATCCTCTCACCATTGTCAAAAAATTTCCGTCTCTTTTAATTCCTTATTTCCCGCAGCATTTCTTGTATTTCTTTCCACTGCCGCAGGGGCAGGGCTCATTTCTCCCAACCTTCTTTCCCTCTCGACGATAGGTGCTAACTTTAGGCGGCTGGGGACCAGCTTCTGGCTGAGGCTGGGCAGAAGGATGAGGCCGAGCTCCAGGCTCAGGCGGGAATTCACGCCGAGGACCAGGCCGAACTGGCTCTGCAGCTAGCTGCCTCCGGCGAGCCCCTCCCATCCCGGCGGCCTCGGGGTGAAGCAATTCCTGGGGGAGTCTCAGGAAGACACCTTTCATCTCCTCCCGGACGGGACGCAGTGTGAAGATGGATTGAATGGTATCCTCAACTATTCTGTGCTTCAAATCCTCAAACATAGCATGAGCTTCATGTTGGTATTCAACTAAAGGCTCTTTCTCCCCATAAGCCCGATAATGTATTCCTTCCCTCAAGTGATCTAAGCCATAGAGATGATCCTTCCACTTAGAATCTATCATATGCAGGAATATACTTCGTTCAAATTCTCTCATGGATTCAGAGCCAATGTCCTTCTCCTTGGCTTCATAGGCTTGCCGGGCCTGCTCCATAACCAGCTTCCTGAGTTCCTCATGACTGGAGAGTTCCCCCTCCGGAAGCGGCAAGGGGAAGATGCGATTCAGTCTCTCTTCCAGACCTTTAAGGTCCCAATCCTCTGGATGCACATCGGGACTAGCGTAATCATTTATAATTCCACCCTTTAATTTTCCCCGTTCATCTTCCACTCCCTCCAGTAATTCTCCAATCATCCCGAAGATCTCTTCCTTGAGAGCATCCCCCTCCAGCACCATCCGCCGGTCTTCATAGATAACCTGACGCTGTCTGTTCATTACGTTGTCGAACTTAAGGAGGTCTTTGCGAATGCCGAAGTTGTGTGCCTCCACCTGCCGCTGGGCTCTCTCTATTGTCCGACTTAGGAGTGCATGCTCCAAGGGCTGGCCCCTCTCCCAGCCAATTCTCTCCATCAGGCCAGCAATTCTCTCCGAGGCGAAGAGGCGCATGAGGTCATCTTCTAAGGAAAGATAGAACCGGGAGGAGCCGGGATCCCCCTGCCTTCCTGACCTTCCTCTAAGCTGATTGTCAATACGCCTGGCCTCATGCCGTTCCGTTCCCAGTATATGAAGCCCTCCTAACTGGACCACTTTCTCATGTTCCCGGGCTGCTTCTTTCTCGACCTCGGCTAAAACTTCCTGGAAGCTTTCCTGGCTCACCTTGGCTGGGTCCAGTCCTCCCTCCTTCAATCTGGTTTTAGCTAAAAACTCAGGATTCCCTCCAAGGAGAATGTCGGTTCCCCGTCCAGCCATATTGGTGGCAATGGTTACTGCTCCCAAACGACCGGCCTGAGCCACAATCTCTGCCTCTTTCTCATGATAGCGAGCATTAAGAACATGATGTGGTATCCCTCGCCTCTTCAACATTCGGCCCAAGGTTTCTGATTTCTCGATGGATATAGTTCCCACCAATACCGGTCGCCCCTGCTTGTGGAGATTGGCTATCTCCTCTACGGACGACTCATATTTCTCTTCCACCGTCTTATAGATTACATCCGGGCTTTCATCTCGTATCAAGGTGCGATTTGGGGGTATGACAATTACATCTAAGTTGTAAATTTCGTGGAATTCAGCCGCCTCGGTATCAGCAGTGCCCGTCATTCCGGCTAACTTCTCATAAAGGCGGAAGTAGTTCTGAAAAGTGATGGTGGCTAAGGTCTGGTTCTCCCGCTCGATCCTCGCCCCTTCCTTGGCTTCAATGGCCTGATGCAGTCCATCGCTCCACCGGCGCCCGGGCATCAGCCTTCCGGTGAATTCATCCACAATAACCACTCCTCCATCCTTGAGCATGTAGTCTGTGTCCCGCTTAAAGAGGCTGTGTGCCCTTAAGGCCTGATTTATGTGATGCACTACTTCTATCTGGCTTGGGTCTTCAAAGAGATGAGGTCGGTCAAGACGTCTTTCGCAATTACCCCTTCCTTCCTCGGTGAGGGTAGCCGTATGATGTTTCTCGTCAACTAAATAGTCATAGCCGGTTTCTAAATTTGTTCCCTGGTTCTTGGCATCAATTAACTCGGCCTCGGTAACGAACCTTGCTTTTAGACGGCGAGCCAATTTATCAACTGTGTAATAGGTATCGGTGGCCTCTTCGGCCGGACCGGAAATGATGAGGGGAGTTCTGGCTTCATCTATGAGAATACTATCCACCTCATCAACGATGGCATAGTGGGGCTCAGGCTGAACTCTATCTTCTTTCCTTATAACCATATTGTCTCTGAGGTAGTCAAATCCAAATTCGTTATTGGTTCCATAGGTAATGTCACATCTGTAAGCCTTCTGCCTTTCCTGCGGTTCCATATCGTGCTGAATTACGCCTACCGTTAATCCTAAAAACTCATAAATCGGTCCCATCCACTGCCTATCCCGACGAGCTAAATAATCATTGACGGTAATCAAATGGCAACCCTTACCGGTCAGGGCATTTAGATAAAGAGGCATAGTGGCCGCCAGGGTCTTTCCTTCACCGGTGGCCATCTCAGCGATCTTCCCTTCATGCAAGACCTTAGCTCCAATGAGCTGAACATCAAATGGTCTCTCGCCCACCGTCCGCTTGGCTGCTTCCCTGACTACGGCAAAGGCCTCCGGGAGTATCGGGTCCAGTATCTGATTCTCGCACACCTTTATCTTCTCTCTTACTTTCTGTTTCTCCTCGGCTGAGCTAACTGCTTCCATCTGCCCGCGGAGCGTCTCCAGTTGGTCAGCGAAATTCCTGGAGTTCTCTTCAATGCGCTTTCTGAACTCATCGGTCCTGGCCCGAAGCTCCCCATCGCTCATCAGGCTAACCTTCGGCTCTAAAACATTAATTTCCTCTACCGTCGCCTGAAGACGGCGGAGTTCCCGCTCATTCTTCGTCTTAAATATTTTCCTCAAAATGGAACCAGTCATATTTCCCTCGGCCTTTTAATGTTATTGATTATGCACTCAATGTCATCCTGACATCTATGGCGACTGCGCCCTTGTCCACTTCGCCCACCTTTAAGGGATTGATGTCTAACTCCACAATCTCAGGAAAATCGGTGACTAACTGGGAGAGGCGTAAAAGAGCTTCCACTATGGCATCCACATCCGTCGGTCTCTCCCCTCTCACTCCAGCCAGGAGGGGATAGGAACGGATTTCCTTAACCATGGCTCGGGCCTCATATTCGTCTAAGGGAGCTAAACGCCAGGCTACATCATTAAGGACCTCGATGTAAATTCCTCCTAAACCAAACATGAGGAGAGGCCCAAACTCAGGTGTGCGGTTCATTCCTAATATTACCTCTTTTCCCGGCAAAGTCTCCTGAATGGTCACTCCCCAGATATCTGCTTCCGGCATATATTTTCCTGTCCTTATCATCATTAACTCGAAGGAGTCCCGTACCTCCTCTCCATTCTGCAATCCCATCTTCACCCCTCCGATATCGGATTTGTGTAATATATCGGGGGAGACAATCTTCATCACTACTGGATAACCAATCCCTGAGGCAGCCTCTACTGCCTCCTCCATTGTGGCAGCTAAATGACTCCTGGGAACCGAAATGCCATAATGGGAAATTACTTCTCTTGCCTCTACATCAACTAAGGAGGCCCTCTCCGCTGCTCTAACTTTCTCGAGCGCCTTCTTCACTTCATCCCTTCTAACCGGATATTTCTTCTTCCTCCTCTTTGGCCGTTTGAGCCACTCGCCGCGCTTAACCATCCCTAAAAGAGCAGCCGCGGCCCTCTCCGGAGAGAGATAGTTAGGGACTCCATGCTCCATTAAAACCTGGATTCCTTTCTTAACCTGAGCCTCTCCCATAAAGGAGGCAAGAATGGGCTTATTAAACCCATTCAGATTTGAGATAGCCTGAGCTGTTTCCTCTATCTCGGTCATAGCCTGGGGAGTGAGGAGGACTAAAACCGCATCCACATTTCGGTCTTTTAACACAGCCTCAAGCGCCGGCCGGTAGCGCTCCGCCTTAGCATCCCCTAAGATGTCTATTGGATTATAGAAATTCGCTGCCGGAGGAAGGTAGCTCTTCAAGAAATCGATAGTCTTTCTCTCCAGAGAGGCAAGAGTGAGTCCAGTTCTCTCACAGGCATCACTGGCCATTATTCCCGGGCCACCGGCGTTGGTCACTATGGCTACCCTTCCCCCCTTGGGGGGTGGCTGGGAGTTGAAGGCCAATCCTAAGTCGAATAGTTCCTCTAATGAGTTTGCCCGAAGCACTCCACATCGGCGGAAGGCAGCTTCATAGGCTTCCTCCGAACCAGCTAAGCTGCCAGTGTGGGAAGAAGCAGCTCTGGCTCCGGCGGCTGTTCCTCCCGACTTGATAATGACGATGGGCTTCTTGCGGCTCACCTCCTCAGCTACCTTCAGGAACTT
>JAGMAN010000090.1 GCA_023130215.1 bacterium | reverse complement strand
GTCATCCCGCCAGGCTTGAAGCAAATCTACCTCAGAAATATCGGCCTTGTTCCCAAGACTGGCGAACTTGGAGAAGCCTAATCCCTGTCCTTTAGCCCAGTCGAGGATGGCCGTACACAGAGCTCCTGACTGGGACATAACGGCAATGTGCCCTCTTTGCGGCATCCCTTCAGCAAAGGAGGCATTGAGTGAGGAATAGGTATCTATGAAACCAAGGCAGTTTGGTCCCCACAGCCTCATTCCATATTTAAGAGCTGTCTCAGTAATTTCTTTCTCTAACTTAATTCCCTCCTGGCCACTTTCCTTGAATCCAGCCGAGACGACCACAACCCCTCGGACCCTCTTCTTTCCACATTCTTCAACGGCTGAAGGGACTGCTTTAGCCGGAATAGCAATGATGGCTAAGTCTATTTCCTGCGGAATTTCACTTATCCGGGAATGGACCTTATATCCGTCTATCTTTCTTAGCTTAGGATTAACTGAAAAAACTTTCCCTTTGAATCCAAACCGAACGATATTATCCAGTAGAGCTCTTCCCACCTTCCCTTTCTCCCGGGAAGCACCGACAACAGCAACTGACTTAGGCGAGAAGAAAAATTCTAACATCTAATTTATCCCCCTATCTGAGACATGACTTGACCGGCCACTGACTGATAGTGATGTTCCTTGGGCTTATTGGAAATGGCTAACCTTATCAGATTCCTGATTTCTTCTGAGGAGGCACCTTGTCGCAGGCTCCTCTTTAAATCTATCTGATACTGGCTATATAAACATGGACTCAGCCTACCATCAGAAATTAATCTCAGGCGGTTACAACTGGAGCAGAATGGTGAGCTTAGAGGGCTGATGAATCCAACTGCGCCCAGTGCTCCCCTTATCCGGTAATATCGAGCCGGGCCATTGCCTGGTAGGCTGTCGGCCTGGTCAAGACCCGTTAGAGATGAATCTATAAAGGGTTCAATCTGAGCAAATCTCTGACAATGGGCTTTGATTTCCCAGGCAGGGATAAATCTTTCTTCATCCCGGAAGACCTTACTGCCCATGGGCATAAACTCTATGAACCTCACTGATAAGGGCTTATCATAGGTTAGCTTTATAAAATCCACAATCTCATCATCGTTTATCCCTCTCATAACTACTACATTTATCTTCACCGGTGATAGCCCGGCTTGTAACGCTTCGTCTATTCCTCGCAGTGTCTCTCCAAGCTTACCGGACCTGGTAATAAATTTGTATTTTTCCTCATTGAGTGTATCCAGGCTGATGTTGACCCGATTAAGACCACTGTTTCTTAACTCCTGTGCATAATCCTTAAGCAAGGTTCCATTGGTAGTCATAGACAGGTCTGAGATGCCCTCAATCTTAGATAGATTCCTGATGAGTTTAGCTAATTCCCTTCTTATTAGAGGCTCACCACCAGTAACCCTGATTTTGTTCATACCCAAATTAGTGGATTCCTTCGCTATCCTTTCTATCTCTTCAAAACTGAGGATCTCCTGCGGACTGCGGGGGATGATACCCCATTCGGGCATACAGTAAATGCATCTCAGATTACATCTATCAGTAACTGAAATCCGAAGATAATCTATCTTGCGACCATATCTATCATATAGACTACTCATCCTGACACCTGAGCTTTAAAGTACAACTCTACTCCTTACTCGTTAGCTATTTGCCTTGCTTTATTCAGGTCTCCGCTGGTATTGATGTTAAAGAAAGAGAGCCCATCAGGGTCAAATTTCCTTACTTCTTCTTCCTCGATATATTTCACCTTAACTTGGTCAAAGAAATCTACGATTTTTAGGCTTGCCTCTGAGTCAAGTTGCTTCCTTATGACATCAAGACAATTCTTAGAGTAAAAGGCATGCAGAGGTTCATATCCCTCCCGGGTCATTGGAATCAAAACATCAGAGTTATCTATTCTGACTTTCATATACCTTATTAAGTCAGGGTTAATAAAGGGCATGTCGCAGGCAACTACAAAGCTATGGGAACTCTTAGAGGAAGATAGCCCTGAATATATGCCTCCCAGGGGGCCTTTTTGCGGAATCAGGTCTTTGACAACTTTCAGATTGAGACGCTCATACTCCCGGGGATAACTGCTGACAATGATTACTTCTTTAAATAGGTTCCTCAGCTTACCTATTATGGTTTCCATAAGGCTTTGCCCGTTTAACTTCAAGAGAGCCTTATTCAGGCCGGTCCTCTTATTCTCTCCTCCAGCCAAGATTACTGCGGTCACTCCCCTCCCTCATCTATTCAAAGTACGGTGCCAGTGGCAGTACTGCTTCGCTGTATTACTCCATGCCTAAGTATCTCTCACCAGTATCGGGGAGGACAACCACTACCCTATTTCCCTTGCCTAACTCTTTGGCTACCTTAATAGAGGCGAAAGTAGCCGCTCCAGCCGATATGCCAACGAAAAGCCCTTCCTCCTTAGCCAACCTTTTAGCAGTATGGAAAGCATCGTCATCGGAGATGGTCATAATCTTGTCAATGACTTTCCGATTCAGAACCTCGGGGATAAAACCTGCTCCTATCCCCTGAATCTTGTGTGGGCCTGGCTCTTTGCCGGAAAGAACAGCACTCGCCTCAGGCTCAACAGCAATGATTTTTATCTTAGGATTTTTCTTTTTTAGAATTTCTCCCACACCAGTGATTGTTCCTCCTGTGCCCACTCCGGCTACAAACGCATCTATGTTTCCTCCGGTTACTTCCAATATCTCCTTTGCAGTAGTTCGGCGATGTCCCTCAGGGTTGGCTGGATTGTTAAACTGCTGAGGCATAAAGGAATCAGGAGTCTCTTTCAGTAACTCTTCTGCCTTCTCCACCGCTCCCTTCATCCCCCGAGCGCCAGGAGTGAGGACAATCTCTGCCCCGTAGGATCTTAGAATGCGTCTGCGTTCTACGCTCATCGTCTCCGGCATGGTAAGGATGCATCTATAACCTTTGACCGCCGCCACCATAGCCAGTCCAATTCCTGTGTTCCCGGAGGTCGGCTCAATAATGGTTGCCCCTGCTTTCAGCGCTCCTCTCTTCTCGGCATCCTCAATCATGCTCAGGCAGATTCTATCCTTAATACTCCCTCCAGGATTAAAGAATTCCAGTTTACAGAGGATTTCAGCCATATCTGCCTCAACAATCTTATTAAGCTTTACCATGGGTGTCCTACCAATCAATTCCAACACATTACTCATTAATCTTTGATTTCTTTTCTCTTTCATCACTCCACACCTTCATTTTACAAGCCCATGTTTTCAACTAAAAGAGAATCTCTATGGCTTTATAGGGACAGACAGGAAGACAGAGTTCACAAGCGATACACTTATCCTTATCAAAGGAGACGGTCATCTCCTGTCTATCCAGGGTAAAGGCCTGAGTGGGACAGATGGGGATACAGGCAGTGCAGTGGGTGCATCTCTCCTGGTGCCACTGGACATCCTGCGCTAAGGGCTGAATCTGAACACCTAATTCAGCTAAATAGTTCATCCCTTTATCCAAAGGTTCCTTCCCCCCACTCAACTCTACTACCAGCCGACCCTCCTCCCTGGGAGTTACCCTGGCTCTCAGGATATTTACCATCAAGTCGTAGTCCTTAATCAGATGGTAAGTAATTGGCTGGTCAACCAACTTGTGGGGGAAGGTAAGCACAAGTCTCTTTTTGGCCATAATTCACCTCCGTGTTATTTTATTGGTCTCTCCTTAAGTGGTTTGAAAGTTACTCCCGAATCAACTGATGGAAGAGGCTGGACTGTCTCTGTCAACAGGAAATCTCCCTTCTTTATCCAATCCTTAAGGAGCCCGGCGATCTTCACTGCCCTGGCATAACTGGAAAGCCCGGCGGTAGGAACCCCTTTTCCCTGGACAGTAATCTTACCACTTTTCAGTTGAGCATAATTCACCTCTCCCAGGCTCTCCTTCTTCCCCGAGGGATAGGCCTGGCCATAATCAACAACCTGGGTATAGATGTCCTCATCTTTTACCGCCGTCCATTTAAGAATCTCTTCATTCAGGATGGGAATGGGAACCCCGATTCCAACCGTCAGATTAACTCCATAGCCAGTGAAGGTGCTTCCCACCAGCCAATCCGGAGACATCTGCTTCAGGTCTCCCATAACCGCCAATGTTCCAGCCCCTCCCCGGGGCACTCCATTCTCTCCTCTATTCACCGTCGGGTTATGCTGTGTTCCCTGCCAGGCTACATAGCCTACTCCTCCACCGAGGAAGATGCGGGTGCCAATCCCGATGATCTTATAATAAGGGTCGTTAAGCAGGGGAGATAGCTGGCCGGCACTACAGTAGTTAGCATTTCCTAAGTTTGGTTGTAAGACCCCCATATAAGTGTAGATTACCTTGTCGGAGAGGTTTACCGCTACATTATAGTTCTGGTAACAGTTGCGGGGATTAAAGAGCACTGCCTCATTGAGGTCTTTGATATTCAGCCAGGTTTCCAGACTCTTCCTTGGGTAGCAGTCAGTGCCATAGGCAGCAGCTCTTAACTTCACATCTTTCCCGCCAACTATCTCCTCAATGATGTGCCCTCCGCCATACAGAAACTTCCCGGGGAAGACCTTGTTGCGAGGGTCATCGTCAGGAAGAGCAGTTGCTCCAATATAGATATCAGTAGCGGCAAAACCAGTATAGACAGGAACATCATTAAGGTAAGCTCTCCCTCCTCCTAACTTTATCTTTGGCCTGGTATGCCCAATATTGAAATAAGCACCGGATGAGCACATTGGGCCGAAGGTCCCGGTTGTGACCACATCTACTTCCTTAGCCGCCTTCTGCGTCCCTTTCTCATCTACTAAATCTATGATCTCTTCAGCCGTTACTACTACTGCTTCTCCTTTTTTTATCTTTTCGTTTATCTCTGCAATCGTCTTAGCCATCTTTACCTCCCATCTCAGATATGATAGGTTGCTTCTTGCCACCTTGACCAATATTAGCATTTTCACGAATATTTTACAACAGTTTTTTCAATTCTGTTTTTTCAATTCCCTTCTTTGGCGCTTTATTTCCAGCCGAAGCTGTGTTAAAATAGTCCCATGCTGGCGAAGCAGCACTGCCTGAGAATCGGCACCGTGAAGAGAAATTTTGTTCTCGCCCTGGCCATTTCCTTAATGGCCATTAGCGGCTGTGTCCGTGCTAAGGGGGAACGTCTCCGTCTTGCCACCACTACCAGCTGTTATAACTCCGGATTGCTTGAAGTTCTGCTGACTCGATTCCAGGAAAAAACCGGAGTTAAGGTAGATGTTTTAGCAGTTGGAACCGGAAAAGCTCTTGGACTTGCCCGCTGTGGTGACTGCGATGCCATCCTGGTTCACGCCCCTTGCCTGGAGAAAGAGCTTGTATCTTCTAACTATGGTATAGAACGGACAACGGTTATGTATAACTATTTTGTTCTGGTGGGTCCCACTTCAGACCCGGCTGAAATAAGAGAGTCAAGCTCAGTCCTTGAGGCGGTAAAGAAAATTTATGGAAAGAAAGTGCCCTTTGTCTCCCGGGGAGATAACTCAGGAACTTTTCACAAAGAGAAGCAGTTATGGAAAGAGGCGGCAATCGTCCCAATTGGAACCTGGTATCGCCAGAGCTGTCAGGGAATGGCCGGGACCCTGCGCCTAACAAGTGAACTTGGTGCTTACACCCTTAGCGATAAAGGAACTTTCCTTGCCCTTAAGCCGCGTCTAAATCTATGCTTCCTTTACTCAAAGAAAGACGCTCTCCTTTATAATCCCTATTCTCTAATTATTGCAAATCCTGAGAAGTTCCCTCATGTCCATTATCCTAAGGCTAAGAAGTTAGTTGAATTCCTTAATTCATCTGAGGGCAAAAGAATAATCGGAGATTTCGGGAAAAAGCGATGGGGGCAGTCCCTTTTTATTCCTTTAGAGGATAAGTAAATGGAAGAAGGTATTGGGCCAATATTCCTTGAGGCTCTCAGGCTAATTTTTGACCCTAATTCCGGTATCCATCACATTGTTTTGCGCTCTTTGATTATCTCCGGGACTGCTTTAATCCTCTCTTCCATAGTAGCAATTCCTCTCGGTTGCCTGGTAGGACTGCACCATTTTCGAGGGAAGAAGCTCCTTGTTACTCTCTTTAATACCTGTATGGGG
>JAGMAN010000009.1 GCA_023130215.1 bacterium | reverse complement strand
TGATTTAAGTAGTTGCACCTTCAGGCAAATTGTGGTATTGTAATCTCCGGGAGAAGCAGCAGCCAATGAGAAAGGGTCTTCTAATTTTAGTTTGTCTTCTATCCTTTGCAGGATTATCTCAGGCAGAAGTCGTGGAGAGGATTGTTGCCGTGGTTGACGGAGAGGTTATCACCCTGAGCGAGCTGGAGGAGTTCCTCGGTCCGTTACAGGCTCAAATAGATAGAGCCTATATGGGAGAGGAGTTGAATGAGCGCAGGCAAGAAGCACAGCAGCAGGCCCTGGAACGGCTGATTGAGGAAAGGATCCTCTTACAGGAAGCTAAGAACAGGGATATTGAGGTGAGAGAGGATAGAATAGAGAGAAGGTTGGAAGAGGTCAGGGGAAGATTTAGCTCTGAGGAGGAGTTCGGGGAGGCCTTGAATTCAGAGAACCTCAGCCTGCAGAGATTGAAGAAAAGGATTGAGGAAGAGCTTATGGTGCAGAGGCTGGTTGATTGGGAGGTAAGGTCTAAAATTCGAGTGGGAGGGGAGGAGAGCAGGGAGTTTTATCGGGAGAACAAGGGGAGATTTAAGGAGCCGGGAGAGGCAGAGCTGAGTCATATTCTCATAAGAGTAGAGGAAGAGACTGTCCGGGCAGAGGCAGAGCGCCGGGGGAATGACATATTGGCTAAGTTGAAAGAAGGAGCTGACTTTTCTCTCCTGGCTAAGGAGTGTTCGGATGGGCCCAATAGAGAGAGGGGAGGGAAATTGGGTTTTCTTGCTCAGGGGGAGATACTCCCTAAGTTTGAAGAAGCTGTGTCTAAAATGGATGTGGGGGAGACGAGTGGCTTAATTAAGACGGAGGCCGGCTTTCATATTATCAAGTTGGAAGGGCGAAAAGCCGCCCGGCAGAAGGAGTTGTCCGAGGTGAGGGATAAGATTGAAAGGCTCCTTTTTGCAGAGAAAGCGGATAAGAGGTATCGGGAGTGGGTGGAGAAGTTGCGACAGAAAGCATATATTGATATTAAATGAGTAGGATTGAAAATAAGCAGGTCAGGGGCATTCTAAGAGAATATGACGTTAGGCTGAAGAAGAGGTTAGGTCAGAACTTCTTGCTTAATGAGGAGGTCTTAAGCAAGATAGTGAGGGCGTCCCGGCTAAGTAAGGATGACTTAGTGGTAGAGATTGGAGCGGGGATAGGGATTTTGACCCGGAGGCTGGCCCGTTTGGCTCAGAAGGTAGTAGCCATTGAGCTGGACGAAAGGCTATGTGCTATATTAAGGGATCGTTTGGCTTCCCTCAATAATGTGGAGGTTGTCCAGGCAGATATTCTGAAGGTCGATATGGAGCGTCTCCTTCAATCTCCAACAGTCTCTATTAAAATAGTAGCCAATCTACCTTACTACATCACTACTCCCACTATCATGCATCTCCTTAAACAGAAATCCATTATAGGATTACTCATAATTATGGTTCAGAAGGAGGTGGCTGAGAGAATAGTGGCTAAGCCAGGAAGTAAGCAGTATGGGGCGCTGTCCATTGCCTGTCAGTTCCACTGTGAGGTGGAGCTAATTGGCTGGGTGGGCAAATGTGCCTTTTTCCCTGAACCAGGGGTAGATTCTGCTCTTCTGAGAATGATGGTATTGGATGGGGCAAGAGCGGCGGTAGAGGACGAAGACTTCTTCTTCTCCTTGGTGAGGGCCTCTTTCGGGCAGAGGAGGAAGATGTTGGAGAATGCCCTTTTAAACAATGCCAATCTTGGTTTTGAAAGAGATAGGCTACGAAGTTGGCTCAAGGAGGCAGGGATAGATAGACGCCGCCGGGCAGAGACACTGAGCATAGTGGAGTTTGCCCGGCTGAGCAATACATTGTCTCGATAATAGGTTGCTGTCTGCTTCGGGGCGACCTTTATGGTCTGCGTTAGATCACGCATGAGATTTGGGAGAATAAATGAAAATCAGCAAGAAAGATGTGGAGCATGTAGCTAAACTGGCTCGCCTCAGGTTGGCGGAGGAGGAGAAGGAGAAGTTCGGAAAGCAGTTAAGTGAGATCTTAGAATATGTGAAGAAGTTGAATGAGCTGGATACGGAGAAGGTTGAGCCTACCTCACATGTAGTTCCGCTGAAGAATGTTATGCGGGAGGATGAGGTCCGACCTTCCCTCCCGGTGGAGGATGTCCTTCGTAATGCTCCAGTTAGAGAAGGCAAATATTTCAAGGTTCCAAAGATAATTCAGTAGAGGTGAAACGGTGGCAATTTTACTCTGGCTTCTCAGCCTCGTCAATGAGCATGACCGGGATGCCATCCCTTATCGGATAGCGCCTTCCGCACTTGGTGCAGGCTATTCTGTCTTCTCGAAGCTCCACCTCACTCTTGCAGGCCGGGCAAGCTAAAATTTCCAGCAGCTCCTTGTCTACCATCATCTTCCTCCTTTCGCCAGGTTAGTCCCTCAGCTTCCATCTTCCCTTCTTCTCTTTCCTTCTCATTAGCTCCACACTCCAGGAATTTTATGTCCGCAGTATTGGCAGTGGCCGTCCTTGAGGTTATTCTGAAGAATACTATAGCCACGTCTCTGGATGAGAAGTTTTTTGCATTCAGGACAATAAGTATTCTCGCCTTCGTGCCCGGGCACATTGCCAATATAGACATAGTGTAGGCCGACCTCCAGTGCTATATTCCTTGCCCTCTCCAGCGTAGATACCGGAGTGCGATGAAGGTTCCTTAGCTTATACATTGGCGAGAACCTGGAGAAATGGAGGGGAACTTCAGGCCCCAGGGTCTCCTTCAGCCACTGGCACATCTTCTTTATCGTCTTCATATCATCGTTTAAGGTGGGAACAATCAGGTTAGTGATTTCTAACCAGATTCCTTCCCTCTGCGTTATCCGGAGCGTCTCTAAGACATATTTAACTTCTCCTTGGCACACCGGAATATAATACTTATCGGTAAATCCCTTTAAATCTACGTTGGCGGCATCAATGTATTTGCAAAGTTCCTTCAGGGGTTCCTCATTAATGTATCCGGCGGTAACCAGGATGCCCTTTATGCCCTTTTTTTTAGCCAGCCTGGCTGTATCAATCATATATTCGTAAAAGATGGTCGGTTCGGAATAAGTATAGGCAATTGATTTTGATTTAGTCTCCAATGCTTTCTCGACCACTTCCTCCGGCGATAAGCTATAATTCCTGGTTTGTTCAGGGGCAAACTGAGAGATCTGCCAGTTCTGGCAGAACTTACATCTCAGGTTGCAACCAGCCGTGGCTATGGAGTAGGACTTGCTTGCCGGAAGCATATGAAATATGGGTTTCTTCTCAACGGGGTCAACGTTAGCGGAACAAGGGTTCCCGTAGGCTAAGGTCCAAAGTTTTCCACTGCGCACCTCCCTCACCCGGCAGAAACTTCTCTCGCCCTCCCGGAGAATACATTTGCGAGGGCAGAGCAGGCACCGGGCTGTTTTATCATCAACTATCTGATAGAATCTGGCCTCATGGAGACCCCTCCCTTCAGTTGTCCCGGCCCAAGCTAAAGATCTTAATAGATAAGGAGAAATCCCAAGCCCTAACCCCACCAGGCAACTTTGCTTCAGAAAGCCTCTTCTGGTGAAGTTAATGTTTTTTATTTTCACCAAAGCCCTCCGCCACTATTATCTGCAGAATCTCAACACATGTCAAGGTTTTCATCTTTTCTTTCATCCCATCTCTTTGCTTATCCTCCTTTTGTGCGCAAATACAGATGTCCAGAGACTGGCTTCATAGAGTAGAAGGATGGGAACGGCCAGGAGGATCTGGGTGAAGACATCGGGCGGGGTCATAATAGCCGCGAAGACGAAAGTGGCGAGGACTACCTCTCTCCTCTTTCTGCGAAGACCCTGAGGAGTAACCAGACCTATCTTGGTGAGGAAGAGGACCACTAAAGGTAGCTCGAATACACAACCAAAAGACAGTAAGAGGAGACCGACGAAGGAGATATAATAGCTCACAGAAATCTTCGGTTCCAGAAACTCGGTAGCATAGCGGCTTACCAGAAACCTTATTCCCAGAGGAAGTATCAAGAAATAGGCGATTCCTGCTCCTGAGAGGAAAAGGAAGAGGGACAGGGGGCCGAAAACTCTAAGATACTTCCTCTCACTCTCCTTCAAGCCTACTGATACAAATTGCCAGATCTGGTGAAGGATTACCGGAAGGGCTAAAAAGGCGCCGCAGAGGAGAGCCAGTTTCAAATGAGCTAAGAATGCTTCCAGGGGCTTAATGAAAATGAGCCTGCCAGTTAGCTGGATGACCGGCTGGACAAGGAAGGCAAGGACTTTCTTAACATAGAGGTATGATAACAGGGAAAAGAGGGCGATCGAGGTAAGCGAGATTATAATTCTTCTTCTCAGTTCCTCCAAATGTTCAATGAGGGATAACTTTCTATCCTTCATCCACTTTCTTCTCCTCGTCTTCTTCTTTGGCAACCTCCTCGATATCGCTCTTAATATCCTTGCCTGCTTTCTTAAACTCCTTGATGGCTCTTCCCAATGCTCTTCCTATCTCGGGAAGCCTTTTTGCCCCAAAAAGGAGGATAGCCACAATAATGACAAGTCCAATCTCCCAGTGGCTGAGCATCCGACCACCCCCTTTCAATGAGAACCTGACTTCCTATCTGATAACAGTTACTACAAGCACTTTTCTGCCCCACTTCATCGCGGCTTTGTGAGAGCGGAAGAAGATATCTATGTGGTTCCCTTTGATGGCACTGCCGATATCATGAACTTCTCCCCATCCATAGCCAGGCACATACATCTTAGTGCCGAAGGGATATTTGGTTGTATCGGCGGCTATCGTTCCTTTCCTTATCCACCTTACTTGCCGTGCCTTAGTTCCGTCAGCAGTAATACCAACTCTCTTACGTTGTCCCTTCAATTTTCCACCGGTATAGACGGGGCGCAGTGGTGGCCAGGTGAAGAATTTCCTCCGCCAGCCAGTAGATTCTGGACCGGCATCATAGGCAGTTACTACCATCTTTATCTTCTCTACCTTCTTTCCTCGCAGGCTAATAGTAGCACAGGAAGAAGATAAAAGCAGGCACATAGGCACTAAGGCATATACGAATAGGCACAGAGGCACTAAGGCACATAGTTTTTTAAGAAACCGGATTTCATTGTTTTTACTTTGTGCCTGGTTTGTTACTCTTTGTGCCTTTGCCACTTTGTGCCTTTGTCCCTTTATTATTACTCTACTATCTCTGAGGCAGTGACGAATTGAATTCCCTCTTCTTCCAGCTGAGGCATCATTTTCTTAAGCACTTTTAGAGTGGTCCCCTTGAGGTGGCCCGTGCCAATTGCCTTACCCTTATCCCGGGCTAAAGAAGCCAGCTCCCTGAGCTGTCCCCGGATGTAATCAGGGTCATCTCTTCTCTCCCCTAAGTCCAGGAACACCTGGCGGAAAGCGGCTCTCAACCCCAGACTTTTAGCTACCTGAAAAGCCACTGTATTCTTTGCTGTCCGGCTATCAATAAAATAAAGGTCCCTTTTTTTGATTTCCTCCAGGATAATTTTCATTAAGTCTTCGTCAGCCGTTGCCTTCGAGCCCATATGGGTGTTGACTCCCGCAATCCAGGGAAGGAGAAGAGATAGGTGCTTCTCAATCAATTCTCTAACTTCTTGTTGGCTCATCCCTGTCATGATCGTTCCCAGTTCTAAGTACTCCTCACTGATTTCCTCCGGTTCCAGAGGAAGGTGCAGAATAGTCTCGAAGCCAGCCTCTTTCATCTCTTTAGCTAATCTAACTGAATGGCGAAGGCCAGGCAGTATGGATAGAGTCAGAGGATAATCTATATTAAGGAGAGATTCCACCAAGCTCAAACTGTGTCCGAGGTCATCAATGATAATGGCTACCTGGGGCGGAATTGGCTGCTCTTCCGCAGGCTGGATTACTTGCTCTTCTCTCGGCTGAATTGGTTCCTCTTGCCTCTCTTTGTCCTTCCCTGCCTTCCATCTGTGAAGAATGCTGAGGCTAAGAAAGCTAAAAATGAGGACGACTATTAAGCTGGTGAGAAATGCCCTTCTGGAAGGGCCTCTTCTTTTAGGAAACGTTAGATAATCAATCATGATCAAGGGAGGGTAGGGGCGACATAAATCAAATCCCTACTAAGTTCTTCTGTATATAAGCTTGTTCACCGCATTCAGGTATGCCTTGGCGCTTGCCTCGATGATGTCGGTGCTTGTTCCCCTACCAATTACTGTCTGTTTCCCTCCAGCTATCTGGACAGTGACCTCACCAAGAGCATCCTTTCCGCTGGTGACCGCCCTTAAGGAATAATCAAGGAGCTTTCCCTTTACCCCGGTAATTCTGTCAATGGTTCTATAAGCGGCATCCACCGGGCCATCGCCGCAGGCCGCATCTTCAATTATTTTAGCTCCCCTCTTCAGCCTGATGGTAGCGGTAGGGACGGTCTGGCTTCCACTGGTGGTATGAATGTATTCAAGGCGGAATGTTTCAGGGATGGCTGAGATCTCATCCTCAACCATAGCTTCTAAGTCTCCATTAAATATCTCCTTCTTCCTATCGGCCACTTTCTTGAAGCTCTGGTAGACTCGTTCCAGTTCCTTCGCCTTCAGTTTATACCCTAACTCCTCCAGGCTGTGCCGAAGAGCGTGTCTTCCCGAGCGGCTGGTGAGGATCAGCTTGCTTTCCTTAAGGCCAATGGAGGCCGGAGACATTATCTCGAAGGTGCTCCGCTTCTTCAGAATTCCATCCTGATGGATTCCGGAGCTGTGAGCGAATGCATTTGCCCCCACAATTGCCTTGTTCGGCTGGACGGCTATCCCGGTAAGATGGCTGACCAGCCTGCTGGTCTTATAGATATTTTTTGCCTTTATCCCCGTTGTGTATTTAAAGAAATCCTGCCTGGCCTTAATGGCCATAACGATCTCTTCCAGGGAGACATTGCCCGCTCGCTCTCCTATGCCGTTTATGGTGCACTCCACCTGTCTGGCACCATTGAGGACGGCTGAAATTGAATTAGCTGTGGCCAGGCCAAGGTCATCATGGCAATGCACGCTCACCACTACTTTTTTGATGTTTGACACTTTCTCTAAAATATTCTTTATGAGGGCGCCGAACTCATCTGGCATAGCGTAACCCACGGTATCAGGAATATTGACAGTGGCGGCGCCAGCCTCAATCGTCCTCTCCAAGATTTCACACAGGAAATCAAATTCCGTCCTGGTGGCATCCATGGCTGAGAACTCTACATCCTCAGTGTAGCTCTTAGCCAGTTTCACCGCGTCCACGGCCATCTTCAAAACTTCCTCCTCTGACTTTCGCAGAATATAGTCCCGATGAACGGGTGAAGTCCCTACAAAAGTATGGATACGCGGTCTCTTTGCCGGACGCACTGCCTGCCAGCAGCAGTCTATGTCTTTCTTCAGGACGCGAGTCAGCCCGGCAATTACCGGACCCTTCACCGTCTCGGCAATTTTCTTCACTGCCTCAAAATCTCCCGGTGAGGAAATGGGGAATCCAGCTTCAATAACATCCACGCCAAGTTTTTGGAGCTGTTTAGCCACCTCCAATTTCTGCTTGGTGTTGAGGCTGGCTCCGGGAGACTGCTCCCCATCTCGCAATGTAGTATCAAAAATAAAGACTCTCTCTTTTTTCATTTCAACCAGCTCATCATACCTCGTAGTTTCTTTCCTACCTTCTCAATCAGGTGCTGGGCATCTTTCTTGCTGAGAGCATTGAGGACGGGACGGCTGACCCTGTTTTCCATGATCCATTCCCGGGCAAATTCCCCCGATTGAACTTCTTTCAGGATCTTCTTCATTTCTGCTCGGGTCTCTTTAGTGATAATTCTCCTTCCGCGGGTCAGGTCCCCGTATTCAGCCGTATCGCTCACCCGTTCCCTCATTCCAGTGATTCCATTGAGGTGAATCATATCCACGATGAGCTTCAGCTCGTGTAGACATTCAAAGTAAGCGATTTCCGGTTGATAGCCCGCCTCAATCAGAGTGTCAAAACCAGCCCTGATTAGCTCGGAGACACCACCGCAGAGAACAGTCTGTTCTCCAAACAAATCTGTCTCCGTCTCCTCCTGAAAGGTAGTCAAGATAACTCCTGCCCTGGTTCCTCCAATAGCCTTAGCGTAAGCAAGACCAAGTTTTTTTGCCTTACCGGTGTAGTCCTGGTGGATAGCTAAGAGGCAGGGGACTCCTCCTCCCTTAAGGAACATATCCCTGACCAGGCTCCCCGGTCCCTTGGGAGCAACCATGAAGACATCTATGTCCGCCGGAGGCACAATCTGCCCATAATGGATGTTGAATCCATGAGAGAAGACAAGGGCATTTCCTTTCTTCAAGCCCGGGCGAACTCCTTCCCGGTAAACTTTAGCCTGAACATCGTCCTGGGTTAAAATCTGAATGATATCGGATTTCTTTACGGCTTCCGCCGCTTCCAAGGGCTGGAAACCGTCCTTCACAGCTTTCTTCCAGTTAAGGCTACCTTTTATGTCGCTGACAACCACATCCATGCCACTGTCCCGAAGATTCTGGGCCTGACCGTGCCCCTGGATCCCGTAGCCAATGATGGCAATTCTCTTTCCCTTTAGTAACTTTAAATCTGCGTCCTTGTCATAATACATCTTAGCCATAAGTTTTTCTCCTATTTATTTCCCCGGGCCATGGCAATTTTGCCCGTGCGGACGATGTCCTTGATGCCAAACTCCCCAACCAGTTCCAGAAAACCATTTATCTTATCTGCATCTCCAGTCAACTCAACCGTAAGAGACCTTGGCTTGGCATCAACTATCTTGGCCCGAAAGATGTCCACCGTCTGCATTATCTCAGAACGGGTAGCGGGGGTAGCGTTTATCTTGACTAAGACTAATTCTCTATCAATGAAGTTCTGGCCGGTAAGGTCCTGGACTTTAATCACATCAATCAGTTTGCGAAGCTGCTTAACCACCTGCTCTAAAATCCTCTCATCAGCATCCAGGACAATGGTCATTTTAGAAACAGCGGGGTCATCCGTTTCTCCCACTGCCAGGCTATCAATGTTAAAGCCCCGGGCACTGAAAAGGGTTGAGATATGAGCTAAAACTCCGGACCGATTTTCGACCAAAGCGGAAATGGTGTGCTTCATGTTAAGCCATCCCTCCTATCATCTGATTGACAGCTTTCCCGGCTGGAACCATGGGGAAGACATTCTCCTCGAGTTCAACGTGAAAGTCTATAACTACCGGCTTCTTAATGGAGAGGGCCTTTTTTATGGCTGGCCTAACCCCCCCCTTCTTCTCCACCCGAATGCCAACTGCTCCGTAGGCTTCAGCTACTTTAACAAAATCCGGCCCCCCGGCCAAGCTGGTATGAGAATATCGTTTCTTATAGAAGAGTTCCTGCCACTGGCGAACCATTCCTAAGTAGCCATTATTGAGAATAGCCACCTTGACTGGAACCTTATTTATAGCGGCAGTAGCCAGCTCCTGAATGTTCATCTGGAAACTACCGTCCCCGGCTATATCGAAGACTATTCTGTCCGGACAGCCAATCTGAGCTCCAATAGCCGCCGGGAATCCATAGCCCATCGTTCCTAAGCCACCGGAAGAGAGTAGGGTGCGCGGCTTAGTATACTGATAAAACTGGGCGGCCCACATCTGATTCTGCCCCACCTCGGTGCAGATGATGGCCTCGCCCCTGGTAGCTTTATAAATCTCCTCTACCACGAATTGAGGTTTAAGTTCCCCATTATCTTCGTAGGTAAGAGGGAATTTGCGCTTCCATTCCCTTATCTTCTTATGCCAGGGAGCATACTGGCCCTTCCTCACTAATTTATTCAGTTCCCTGAGCACATTCTGGACATCCCCGACAATGGGAATGTCCACCCGAACATTCTTGCTGATGGAGGAAGGGTCTATGTCAATGTGAATGATTTTAGCATGTGGAGCGAACTCATCTAATTTTCCAGTAACCCGGTCATCGAACCGGGCTCCAATGGCAATAATTAAATCTGATTCCATAATGGCATAATTAGCGTAGCGCGTCCCGTGCATGCCTAACATTCCCAGGGAGAGACGGTCTGTCTCCGGGAATCCTCCCAGGCCAAGTAGCGTAGTGGCAGTCGGGATATTGGCTTTCTTAGCCAACTCCGCTAATTCCTTAGCTGCCCCTGAGATGATAACTCCACCACCGGCGTAAATTATTGGCTTTTTAGCCTGATGAATGGCCTCAGCCGCTCTCTTTATCTGCTGGGGATGGCCAGAATAGGTTGGCTTATAGGTTCTCATCTCTACATTTTTCGGATATTTATATTCAGTCTCAGCAATCTGGACATCTTTGGGAATATCAATGAGCACCGGTCCTGGCCGTCCGGTGCGGGCAATATGGAAAGCTTCCTTCATAATGCGGGGAAGCTCCTTAACATCCTTGACTAAATAATTATGTTTGGTTATGGGGCGGGTTATCCCGGTAACATCAGCCTCCTGGAAAGCATCATTCCCAATCATGGTGGTAAAGACCTGTCCTGTAATGGCCACTATGGGCACTGAATCCATATTGGCGGTAGCAATTCCAGTGACTAAGTTGGTGGCTCCTGGACCGGAAGTGGCCATGCAGACTCCCACCTTTCCGGTAGCCCGGGCATAGCCATCGGCCATATGAGCGGCCCCCTGCTCGTGACGAGTGAGGATAAACCTCAGCGGTGCATCATATAGCACATCGAACACCGGAAGCATGGCTCCTCCTAAGATGCCAAAGGCAGTATCCACTCCCTCCTTTAACATAGCATCAATGACAATCTGCGCTCCTGTCTTCTTCACTTTGCTACTCCTCCTTAAAGACTGCTCCCGTGCTGGCAGAAGTTACCATCTTCGCATAACGGGCTAAGTAGCCCTCTTTTATCTTTGGCTCGGGCGCCTTCCACTTCCGAAGCCGATTCTTAATCTCTTCACCACTTATATTTAACTCCAGCTTTCTATTTGGAATATCTATGGAGATTTCATCCCCATCCTGAACGATAGCTATGGGTCCTCCCTCCATTGCCTCGGGGGAAATGTGTCCAATGGACAGTCCCTGGGTTGCGCCAGAGAATCGGCCATCGGTAATTAAGGCAACTTTGGTAGCTAAACCCATTCCAAAGATGAAGGAGGTGGGATAGAGCATCTCCCTCATCCCTGGCCCTCCTCTTGGTCCCTCACAGCGAATTACAACTACCGCACCTGAAGTTATCTTACCCTCTACGATTGCCTCGGTAGCTTTTTCTTCGGATTCAAAGACCCTAACTTTTCCCTTAAAAATCATCATCTCAGGATAAACAGCCGATTGCTTCACCACCGCTCCTTCAGGGGCTAAGTTTCCTTTCAAAATGGCAATTCCTCCCTCAGGATGGTATGGATTTTCAACCGACCTGATTACCTCCCGGTCAAGGACCTTTCCCTCCCTGGCTACTACCTTAATATCTTTCCCGCTCACAGTTGGGTTGGATTCAAGGCTCTTTGAGATAACATTTAATACTCCGGGAATTCCTCCAGCCTGGTCCAGATCCTCCATATAACCAGGCCCAAACGGCAAAAGATTGGTTATGTGAGGTGTCCTCTTACTTATCTCATCAAAGACGTCCATTGAAAGCTCAACCTTAGCTTCCCTGGCTATGGCTAATATATGTAAGACCGTATTGGTTGAACCACCAAGGGCATTATCAACTCTTATAGCATTTCTTATGGCCTCAGCACTCAAAATCTTGCGAGTAGTGAGTTCCTCCTCAATAAGTGCTGTGATGCGCCTACCGGAATTGAAGGCAATCCCTTGTTTCTCGGCTGAGATGGCCAGAGCTGTTCCACATCCGGGAAGGGACATCCCCATAGCTTCGGTTAGACAAGCCATAGTGTTAGCGGTGTAAAGTCCCTGACATGAGCCGGGCCCGGGGCAGGCATTTGCCTCCCAGGCCTCAAGTTCACCTGCTGAGATTTCGCCCATTTTATGTTTGGCGGCTGCTATGTAGCAATCTCCATAATTAAGCCTCTCCCCCTTATACCTTCCTGAGGACATAGGACCGGCCGTTATAACGATAGCAGGAATATCTAACCTCGCTGCCCCCATCAACATTCCAGGAGTAATCTTGTCGCAGTTGGTGAGAAGAACAAGTCCATCGAAACAATGGGCCTCAGCCATACACTCAATCGTATCAGCAATGAGCTCTCTTGAGGCGAGAGAATAATGCATTCCCTTATGCCCCATGGCAATACCATCACAGATAGCCGGGACACCGAAGAGGAAAGGAACCCCGCCACCAGCAGATATTCCTCTCTCGATAAAGCGCTCCAAACCCCTCATATGGACATGGCCGGGGACAATATCAGTGAAACTTGTTGCCACTCCAATAAATGGCTTATCCAGATCCTTCCTGGTTATACCTGTTGCATAAAGGAGAGCTCTATGGGGCGCTCTCTCCACCCCCCTTTTAATAGTATCACTCCTCATTATATTCAACCCTATCTTTGAACTGCTCCGTTAG
>JAGMAN010000089.1 GCA_023130215.1 bacterium | reverse complement strand
TCAATGGTGGACTGGCCGGTCCCATAGCGGTTGTCAAAGAAGCGCTTGGTGGGGGTATCATTAACAGCAATGAGGGGAAACATGAGAAGTCCTCTTCTCTCTAAACTCCGAAGCCGGACTACTCCGGTAGTGGTCTCCTCCGTCCCTCCTAATATATTCTTTGCCAGGTCCTTTCTCTTAGAATGAACGGCAGATACCACATCAGCTCCGTCGTCCATGGTAATAGCTGGTCTGAACTCGAGCACATCATTTATGTGCTTGTAGTAGGTCCTATTATTCTCCCCCTGGCGGGCAAATACGGGTATTCGGTAATCCTTAACAAGAGAGGCCGCTACCTCATCTTGAGTGCTCAACGGATTGGAAGCACAGAGACGCAGAGAAGCTCCTCCTGCCTTTAAGGTGAGCATTAGGTTAGCTGTTTCCGAGGTGACGTGGAGACAGGCTCCCAGTCTTATTCCGCGAAGAGGCTTCTCTTTTCTAAACCTTTTCCTGATAAGGGCGAGAACAGGCATCTCCTGACCTGCCCACTCAATTTTTAGTTTTCCCTTGGTAGCTAGCTTAATATCGCTTATATCATATTCCATGCTTTGTGCTCCTATATGCCTGCCTCCTTCTTCAACAGTTCCGCCTTATCGGTTCTTTCCCAGGTGAATCCCTCTTCATTGCGGCCAAAGTGACCATAGACGGCCGTTCGCTTGTAGATAGGACGGCGAAGATCCAGGTGCTCAATGATTCCCCGGGGAGTAAGGTCGAAGTTCTTCCCAACCAATTCCCTTATCTTTTCCTCGGGGATTTTTCCCGTCCCTAAGGTATTTACCAGTAGAGAGACAGGCTCAGATACCCCAATAACATAGGCAATCTGAATCTCACACTTATCAGCTATTCCGCCTGCGACAATATTCTTGGCTAAGTAACGAGCCATATATGAGCCAGAGCGATCTACCTTGGTTGGGTCTTTTCCCGAGAAGCATCCCCCGCCATGGCTTCCCACTCCTCCGTAGGTATCAGCAATGATCTTCCGGCCAGTTACTCCAGTATCTCCTTGCGGACCGCCGACCTCAAATCTACCCGTGGGGTTAATGAGAATTTTAATCTCCTTATCCATGAGTTCTTCAGGAATAACTACCTTAATAACTTTCTCTTCAATATCTCCCCGAATCCTCTCCATCTTCACCTCCGGGCTGTGGTGGGCAGAGACCACCACTGACTTTATAGCCACTGGTTTACCATCGTCGTAGTCAACAGTGACCTGAGATTTCCCGTCGGGACGAAGATAATCAAGTACACCTTCTTTCCTTACCCGGGCTAATCTTCTCACTAACTTATGAGCTAACATAATGGGCAGGGGCATAAGCTCCGGGGTCTCAGTGGTAGCATAACCAAACATCATTCCCTGGTCTCCCGCTCCTCCCATATCCACTCCCAGGGCGATATCCGGAGACTGTTCCTGAACAGAGGTCATTACTCCGCAGGTCTGATAGTCAAAACCATACTCTGGTTTGGTGTATCCAGCCAGTTCAATTGTCTTTCTAATTATGCTAGGAATATCAACATAACAGGTGGTAGTAATCTCCCCAGCCACCAAGGCTAAGCCAGTGGTAACCAGGGTCTCACAGGCTACCCTCCCTTGAGGGTCTTTCGCCATGATAGCATCTAAAATGGCATCAGATATCTGATCGGCAATCTTATCCGGATGCCCTTCAGCCACCGATTCTGAGGTAAACAAATAACTTCTTCCCATATTAATCCTCCCCTACATTTTAGAGTATCAGAAATTCTGTAAATTTCTTTTTGATATTTGATTTTTCATATTTGATATTTTGCTTATATTCCCTATCTGCTTCCTGATAGCACCGAAGGTCTCCAATATCAAACCACTTCCCATGGAATACAAATCCATAGACTGGCTCCCTCTCCTGAAGCCAGGCGATGTAGAATCCAGGAGCATCGGGATTGTTGCCTTCATTTAAGTAAGCGAAAATCAATGGGAGCTTGTCTCTGGGAAACATATACATACAGACACTAACCAGGGTAGTAGCAGGATGGGAGGGCTTCTCCTGAAAATCTATCATCCTTCCCCCCTCATCTAATTTGACGATGCCATATCTCTTCGCCAAGTCCTTATCCTCAACGTCGTACACAGCAACCGAAGCTCCTTTCTCTTTGAAAAAGGAGAAGAACTGCGATAGGTCGAACTCGAACAGGTTGTCTCCAGCCATCACAAAAAGGTCATCGTCAATCCGTTTCTCCTCTAAAGCGAACTTCATATCTCCAATGGCCCCTAATTTACTTTCATCTGAGGTAGTTCCGTCATTTAGAATATCTATCTTCTTCTTTCCCCGATAAGTGTCCCTCCACTCCTGAAAATGTCTTGCGAACGCCTCATTAGTTACTACATAAATCTCGTTTATTTCCTCAACCCTCTCTATCCTTTTTAGGATATATTCTATCATGGGCCGACCAGCTACTGGGAGTAGCCCCTTCGGCCTATCCTTGGTGAGAGGATAAAGTCTGGTAGCATAGCCAGCCGCCAAAATAAGAGCCTTCATACCTCAGCCAACTTTTTTTTCAACAGGTCAATTGGTCTTATTACTGTGGGATCCACTCCCTGGAGAATGGCTAAATAGAAACTTACCCAATCTCCTAAGTAGATGAGGGAGAACATCCTGGCTAAAAGTGACTGCCCCTGTGACCAGACCTCCTTTACTTCACTGGGCCGATCTCCGATGACGGACTTGGTAATCTCTATTCTACTTTTAATTCTGTCCGGCTCTCCCTTATCCCGCAGAATGATGACTTCAATCTTTCTTCTAAGTTCCTCCATCCCTTCCCAGCCAACAATCTCATTATGGTTAAGTTCCGGAAAAGCTACCGGATAAGCTAAACTTTTACTATTCTCGTTTACCTGGGTTTTCCAGCGGAGGCAGACTGCCTCCAAGTGATCACTGCCATAAATCAGGATCAGCTTTCCAGGTAGTCTCTGAGCCAATTCCTTGGCCTGGTTCCGGGAAAGCTGTGAGGAAGGTTCCCATCCTTTCCTCAGCTCCACTAAAAGAGAGTTGGTTTCTTCAATCTCCCTGGTTTTATCCTCAATTAAACCAGTTTCCGCTAAAGCAATTAGCATTGGCAGGAAGAGGTACCCAATCGCGGTTCGAGGAGGCATCCCGGAAGGAATGATTATGGACGGGACACCACCGCTTTCACAAAGGTCTCTTAGCTTTCCACCGCTGGTAACGGCAATAACCTTAGCCCTGCGCTCAATTGCCTTCTGGTAAGCACTTATGGTCTCCTCGGTATTTCCGGAATAACTAACGGCAAAGAGAAGCGCTTCTTCATCAACGAACCCCGGCAGGCTATAGTTCCGATTAACGAAGACAGGGATTTTTATTTCATCTGCTAAATACGAGCAAAGCAGATCTCCCCCAATAGCCGAGCCCCCCAAACCAGTGACCACAATTTTACTTATCCTTTTATATTGAGGAAAGGAAAACTGCTGGGCAATCTCCTTAGCTTCCTTCCACTGCTGGGGAAAGTCCAACAGAATCTGGAGCATATTTGACTTATCTTTCTCTTTGATTGTCTTTAAGTCATCTAAGTCAATCATTGACCACCTGCCGGCTGAATTAGCACATCAGGAACCGCTTTAGTTAACTTCTCCCGGACACACTTCTCAATCTCCTTGGCTGTTGACAGAGTTAAGATCTCCTTCACCAAACGCCTGGCTTCCTTCAGGGTAACCGCTCTAATTACCTTCTTAATCTTAGGAAGGGCCACGGCACTCATGCTCAACTCATCTAAACCCATTCCTAAGAGGATAGGAGTAAAGATTGGCTCACCTGCCATCTCCCCGCACATTCCCACCCATATTCTTTGCCGGTGGCCAGCCTCAACAATAGATTTAATTAAGCGAAGTACGGCTGGATGGGCCGGTTCATAAAGGTAGCCGATCTTCTCATTGACCCGATCTATAGCTAATGAGTACTGAATGAGGTCATTGGTTCCAATGCTGAAGAAGTCTGCTTCCTTGCCTAAGATATCAGCAGTCATAGCCGCAGAAGGTGTCTCAATCATAGCTCCCACTTCCATGTTCTCATCGAAGGCAACTCCTTTAGTTAGAAGTTCCTCTCTCACCTCCTCCAGTATCTGGTTGGCTCTCCGCAGTTCTTCCACACCAGAGATCATCGGATACATTATCTTCAGCTTTCCATGCACGCTGGCTCTCAGGATGGCCCGAAGCTGGGTCTTAAAAATATCCGGACGCTCCAGGCAAAAGCGGATGGCCCGCCAGCCAAGGAATGGATTCATTTCCCGGGGAGTCTGTAGTTGGGATAAGAATTTATCTCCTCCTAAATCCAGTGTCCGAATTATGACCGAATGAGGAACTATTTTCTCGGCTACATATTTATAGGCTTCGTAGTGTTCATCTTCAGTGGGAAGATCAGTGCGGTTCAGGTAGAAGAACTCCGTTCGGTAGAGACCAATTCCCTCCGCTCCATGACTTAAAATTGAGGGAATCTCTTCGGGCATCTCTAAGTTGGCGGATAGTTCTACTCTATGCCTGTCCGGGGTTTGGCCGGCTAAATCTTTAAACCCCTCTAACTTCCGTTCCATGACCTCCAACTCGGCCTCTTCCGCCTTATATTTTTTCAGCGTCTCTTCATCAGGATTGATGATGACCAAGCCATTGGTCCCATCCACGATTATACGATCTCCCCGCTTGACATTAGCGGTTACCTCCTTCAAGGCCACCACTGCTGGAATCTCTAAGGCCCGGGCCATAATGGCTGTATGGGATGTCCTCCCTCCTACGTCTGTGACAAAGGCAGCTACTTTCTCCTTGTGCATGACCGCTGTGTCGGATGGGGATATGTCATAAGCAACTACAATTACCTCCTCCTCTAAGCTGGATAAACTTCTGCGCTCCCGACCGAGTAGGTTCCGGAGCACCCGTCTGCCCACATCCCGCACATCAGCGGCCCGCTCTTTAAGGTAGGCATCGTCCATGGACTCAAACTTTTCAGCTAAATTCTCCAGGACCCGGGAGAAAACATGTTCTACGTTTAATTTCTCATTCTCTACCCTCTTCATTGTTTCTTCAATGAGGAGGATATCTTCTAACACCAAAAGGTGGGCATCCAAAATATGAGCATGCTCCTCGTCTATTTCCCTGGCTACTTTCTTACGTATCTGGACAACCTCTTCCGTGGTCTGAGCCAATGCCTTCTCAAAGCGAGCCAGCTCTTCAGCCACTTCTCCCCCGAAAATCTCCCTTTTGGGGATGGAAAACCTCTCCCCGCTCAGGAGGAAGACCTTCCCTGCAATTACCCCCGGGGAAACACCAATTCCCTTTAGTTTATTCTTCTCCAAATTTATCCTCTACGAGTTGCTCCAGAGCCTTTATTGCTCTTTCCGCATCTACTCCCTTCACTATTATCCTGAGGTTGCTTCCCTTCCCGGCCGCTAACATCATCACTCCCATAATACTCTTTCCGCTCACCTTCTGCCCATCTTTCTCCAGGGTGATTCTGGAGCGGAATTTATTGGCTTGCTGAACCAGGAGAGCCGCCGCCCGGGCGTGCAAACCCAATTCGTTCTGAATCTGGACTATGGTTTGAAACCAGGCCATCTTCTTTGCTCATACCTTCTTGCTTTTCTCCCTAAGTATCTCATCGGCTCTGAGAATGCTGGCCCTTCCTGTCCTCTCTATGAGGAGAGCTAACTTTCTCAGATCATCTAAATTTCTATGGGTAGCCAATTCTAAGATCATTGGCAGATTCACTCCGGTAACAATTCTCAGACTGTTGTTGCCCGAAAAGGAGTACCCTATGTTACAAGCACTCCCTCCAAACATATCAGTTAAAATGAGCACCCCGTCCTCAGAATTAACTTCTTTGATGGCGTGACTGAACTTACCGCAAATATCCTCCCGGCGGTTTCCTGTCTCGATGCTGACCACCTGGCACTTTTCCACGGGGCCAAGGATATTCTCCGCCGCCTTAATAAGCTCCTTTCCTAAGTTCCTGTGGGTAGCAATAATGACGCCAACCATATCAGTGTTTCTTGCTGTCTTCTTCCTTTATCACTCTGAGAAGCTCCTCATCGGTCCCGGCCTTCCTCAGAGCCTCACGGAAAGAGCTATCCCTCAGGAGACGGGAAAGACGTGCTAAAGCTTTCAAGTGAGGACCAGTTGAATCGGTGGGAGCCACCAATAGAAAGAAGAGGTAAGCTCTCTTTCCATCTACAGCATCGAACTCTATTCCTTGAGGAGAGCGACCGAAAGCAGCTATCACACCCCGGACCACATCCGACTTGGCATGGGGAATGGCCACCCCCTGTCCAATGCCAGTGCTCCCCAGATTCTCTCTTTGGAGGAGAGCTTTAATTAATTCCTCCGTATCCTTTAGTTCGCCTGACTCAACTAAAAGATTGACCAGCTCCTCAATAACCTCCTTCTTTCCGCCGGCCTTGAGATGAGCCCTGACTGCTCCCTCATTCAAAAAATCCATTATCTTCATCTTCCCCTCCAAAAACTTTGTAACTACAGATACTTTAGGCGGAATTATAGCACGCCTGCGTTCTGCCTGTCAAAGTTTAAAATCCTCCCCCAGGTAAACCTGGCGAGCTTTTTCGCTGGTCACCAGTTCATGGGATGTTCCAGAGAGGAGGATTCTGCCTTGATGCATTATATATGCCCGGTCGGTAATCTCTAAAGTTTCCCGCACATTGTGGTCGGTAATTAAGATGCCATATCCTTTGCTCTTAAGCTCAAATATTATCTGCTGAATGTCGGAAACGACGATGGGGTCGATTCCAGTGAAGGGTTCGTCAAGTAAGATGAAGGAGGGGGATGTAACCAGGGCCCGGGTGATCTCCACTCTCCGGCGTTCTCCTCCAGAAAGGGTCCAAGCCCTTTGCCTGGCTAAATGCGCTACATCGAGCTCTTTTAGCAGGCTTCCCAGTCTGGCCAGGCGCTCTCTTTTGCTCAGCGGGAGGGTCTGCAGAATTGCCAGTATATTCTCCGCTACGGTCAATTTGCGAAAGATGGAAGGTTCTTGAGGTAAATATCCTATTCCTCTCCTGGCTCTGGCGAACATGGGAAGATTGGTAATATTCTCACCTTCCAGGTAAATGCTACCCTCATCCGGCCTGAGTAAACCAACCATCATATAGAAAGTGGTTGTCTTCCCTGCTCCATTAGGTCCCAGGAGACCAACTACCTCTCCCTTGCTTATCTCAATGGAGATTCCGTCTACCACCCTATTCTGCTTGTAAGATTTAATCAAACTATCCGTTCTGAGAAGCATCCTTTAGAATACCCTCACTAAATATTCTCGCTACTTTTCAGGGAAGATCCTCCCGGTTACATTTCCCTCAGCTACTACTTTAATAATCTCCTTGTGCCCCTCGTCCAGGTATATAGTCACCTTATCTGCGTTAAGAATATCTCTCATTCGCTCTATTTTCACCCGGCCTTCTAAAATTATCGTATGCTTTTTTGCCTCATAACACACACTGTCAGCATGATGAATAATGATCTCATCCTCAAATCTAATTACCCCTTTCACATCTTTCTCCATTTCAACCTGGCCGCTGTCTTTATTCCAAAGGCCTTTAGATGCTTCCAGCTCCACTGAATTTTCCTCATCCCCCTCATAGAAGAATCTCTCCACCCGTGGATTCTGGATGGTGACCGTTTCCTGGCCCAGGCCACTAACTGAGTCTCCCTCCAATTTGAGAACCACTCTCCCTTCCTCCGTCTGGATATGAGAGAATCCCCCAACAACCCTCTCCCCTTCCTCCTTTAGCGGTTCCTCAACTGCAGCTTCTATCTCTTTCTCCGGCTCTCTGGCACACGAGCCAAAGACTGAGACGGCTACTACTGATAAAAAAACAATTATGGCAAGACCACGCATTTTGCTAAACCTTATACTGCCTGATGGCTTCCTCCCACTTACCCTGTGCCTTAAGGATTATCTCAACAGCCTCCCGCACTGCGCCCTGCCCTCCTCCAAGCTTAGTGACATAGTTAGCTATCTCCTTTGCTTCTTTCCTCCCATTGGCTACGCTCATAGAGAGGCCAACCCTCTTTAAGATGGGAAGATCATGCAGGTCATCTCCTATATAGGCTACTTCCTCATCCCGGAGATGGTATTTGTCCAGAATTTTCTCGTAGGCTCCACCTTTATCTCCATCTACCTGATAAACAGTTTCTATGCCCAACTCCCTGGCTCTCAAGGAGGTCACCGATGAACGGCGCGCCGAGATAATAGCTGTTCCGAGTCCTGCCCGATGAGCCAAACTTATCCCTACCCCATCCAGAACATGGAAGAACTTAAGCTCCTCTCCCTGACCTCCCAGGACTATCCTCCCGTCGGTAAGCACTCCGTCTACATCCATAATCAACATCTTAATCTTCCTGGCTTTATTCTCTACCATTTATTGTTTTCTCACTACCTCATCTATCTCTTTCACCTGCTTAAGCAGGGAGGTGAGCTCCTTTAAGTTTATCATATTTGGCCCATCACATAAAGCCTTATCGGGATTCGGATGCACTTCCAGGAAGAGCCCGTGACAGCCAGCGGCCACAGCGGCCCTGGCCAGGGTGGGAACGAACTGTCTCTCGCCACCTGAGGCCTTACATCTTCCTCCCGGCAGTTGAACACTGTGGGTGGCATCAAAGATAACCGGATAACCTAATTTTCTCATTTGGGGCAGACTTCGCATATCAACAACTAAGTTATGGTAACCGAAGGAAGTCCCCCTCTCGGTAAGTAGTATATTTTCATTTCCCGTGCTAATGAGCTTATCAATCACGTTCCGCATATCCTCAGGAGCCAGGAACTGTCCCTTCTTCACATTTACTGTCTTCCCGGTCCGGCCAGCAGATAGGAGTAAATCTGTCTGACGAGAGAGGAAGGCAGGAATCTGAATTATATCCAATACCTGAGCGGCCTCCTCCATCTCCTCCCGGCAGTGAATGTCTGAGGTAATGGGAACCCGGACCCTATCTTTAACCTTCTTGAGAATCTTAAGCCCCTTAGTTAGACCTGGCCCTCGGAAGGAATCAAGTGAAGACCGATTGGCCTTGTCATAAGAAGACTTAAAGATGAAAGGTATATTAATTTTTTCGCTTATCCTCTTTATCTCAGCCGCCGTCTCCAGGCAGGTCTTCTCACTTTCAATGACGCAAGGACCGGCGATGAGAATCAGGGGGTTGCTCCCGCCAATCACCAATGGTGTTTCCAATGATATTTCGCCTACTCTTACTTCCCTCACCAATGGTGTTTCCAAGACCATTATTTGATTCCTTCTCTTCCCTTCTCCTCCATCTCATCCAGAATCCTTTCAAGCTCCGATCTGGATAAAGTGGCCGTCCCTACTTTACCAACGACGATACCAGCCGCCAAATTGGAAAGCTGGGCCGCCTCTTTCAAGGTAGCTCCCACCGACAGAGCCAGGGACGCCGTTGCTACTACTGTATCTCCTGCTCCCGAGACATCATAAACTTCCCTGGCTATAGTTGGAATGTGAGTCATAGAGTCTTCCTTTTGAAACAGGCACATACCATCCTCTCCCAATGTGATGAGGACGGCTTGACAACTAAGCTGGTGAAGCAGTTCCTTCCCTGCCTCTCTTAAACTTCCCTCATCTCTTATTTCTTTTCCAAGGGCTACCTCTGCCTCATGGCGATTTGGGGTAAGGAGATGCGTTCCTTTATATTGAGAGAAACTACCTACCCTGGGATCGACAATGAGCATTCGGCTTCCGGCCATCTCCTTTATGGCTAACATTAACTGCGCTGTTATCACTCCCTTTCCATAGTCCTCAATTACTACAGTCTGGATATCATCTAACAGCGGCCGGCAATAAGCCAGGAGCTGTTTTAGTATAGAATCACTTATTGTCTCCTTGCTTTCACGGTCAACCCGGACAACCTGTTGATGATGAGCAATGATTCTTGTCTTCATGGTCGTTGGTCGCCCTCTATCCACCACCAATCCCTTATTCTCCATCCCTCTCTTCAGCAGTCCTTCCTTGAGGAGATTTCCGTTTCCGTCCTGGCCAACCACCCCGCTGAGGAAGACTATGCCTCCTAAGCTATGAATATTATTGGCCACATTGGCCGCTCCCCCAGGCAAAGAGGACTGCTTAACCACCTCAACCACGGGGATAGGAGCTTCGGGCGAGATGCGGGAGACACTGCCCCAGACATATTCATCAAGAATAAGGTCACCTACTACTAAAACTCTTCCCTGGGAGAATTTAGAGATTATTTCTTTCAGCCTCTGTCTATTTTGCACTTAGAGCAGCTCCTCTACCAACTGACATACAAGGTGACCAGCGGTAATGTGGGCTTCCTGGATACGAGCTGTATCCGAAGAAGGAACGATAAAAGCGATGTCCACCAACTTAGCTAATTCTCCTCCGTCTCCTCCCGTAAATCCCACTGTCCAAAGGCCCTTTCCCTTAGCTGCCTTAACGGCTTCAACCACATTGGCTGCTCTTCCACTGGTGCTTATCCCGATAACAATATCTTTATCGGCGGCTAAAGCCTCTACCTGCCTTCTAAAGACATCATTAAAGGAATAGTCATTTCCAATTGAGGTGAGGATGGAGGTGTTGGTAGAGAGAGCAATAGCGGCCATTGCCTTTCTCTCCCGCTTAAATCTTCCCACCAGTTCGGCGGCTAAATGTTGAGCATCAGCGGCGCTGCCTCCGTTTCCAAAGAGGATTACTTTTCCCCCTTCCATTATTGCCCTGGCTACCGATTCTGCTATCCGGGCAATTACTCCCACCTGCTCTTTCAGGATCGCTTCCTTGACCTGAATGCTTTCCCGAAGCCCGGCTATTATCTTATCTTTCACTTCCCGTCCCCCAGATCCTTATCCACCAACACCATGTTCAACGTTCCAATGACCACTTTAGCCTTTATAAGCACCGGGATTCTGCGCTCATCGTCAGTCAGCCAGATATAGATATCTCCCTTCTCCTTCAAGATCCCTCCCAATCTCACCTGTCTTAGAATGGGCTTAACCACAATCGTCTTCAGCCCCTTCCTGCCTAACTTCTCCTTCTTCAGGACTTTCACTTCCACCTGGTAATTCTTCTCATCAGTATTGACATTGATGAAGACTGACTTTCCTACCTCTAAGCTTTGCCTTCGTAAATGGTAAAAAGAGGAAAGGGCATCCTGCACATCCGCTGGCACAGAAACAGAGCTGCCCTGCGGGTTAAGCTCCTTCTCCTCATCATCGATGGTGGTGGCTATATTCCTGTCCCTATTGAAAGTAGTCACCTCATAGTTGCGATAATCTCCCTCTTCCTGATGTTTCTCAAATCGGCAGGGAAGGAAACTCTTAGTATCTATCAGGGATTCTATTCTGTCCCTTACCCGGTAGAAGAGGGAAAAAAGTGCTGAAGACTGAGCGGTAGCCACTAATTGGTAAACTTCCTTCTCCTCCCAGTTAGTGATTGCTCTTACCTCTAAGGTAGCCGTCCCGGCCGGAAGAGCAAAGTAGATTACCCGCAAAGTAAGCTTCTCACCTACTGAGAAAGGAAGCTTCTCCTGAGTGACAGCCACAGCTTCGGATTGACATAAAAAAAGAATTACTGCACCAATGAGCCAGGATAAAAGGTATTTTTCAAGTTTCATTTCCTTCTATTTCCTTAATGATAGCCTCAACTTTATCTTTGAGCCCTTTTGTGTTCATCTCATACTCCTATTAAAACTTGACTCTCGTAAGATTATAGATTGAGGGTTGAGAAATGTCAAGCCAAAAAAAATCCATGTCAAGACGAAATAGAAATGTCC
>JAGMAN010000088.1 GCA_023130215.1 bacterium | reverse complement strand
CCGATTACCGAGGGCAAATCCCACTCTCCAGCCAGCCATGTTATAGCTCTTGGACATGGTGTAGAACTCAATTCCCACCTGCTTAGCCCCTTTGGCCTGTAAAAAGCTGGGGGCTTGGTAACCATCAAAGCATATTTCCGAATAGGCTAAATCGTGAATGACAATTATTTTCTGCTTCTTGGCAAAAAGGACCAATTCCCGAAAGAAGGGCAAATCCACCACCTGTGTGGTCGGATTATGAGGATAACTTAAGATAATAGCTTTGGGTTTAGGATAACTTTCAGAAACAATCTTAGATAAATCAGGAATGAAGTCATTCTCCTCAGTTAAAGGGAGACTGACTAAATTGCCTCCGGCAATGACCACAGCATAGAGATAAGCCGGGTAGGTTGGGTCCTGAACGAGGACTGCATCTCCTCGATTCAAAATGGCTAAAGTCAGGTGGCTTATACCTTCCTTTGACCCAATGGTCACCACTGCCTCTTTCTCCGGGTCGAGAAAGACTCCAAATCTGCGTTCGTACCATTCACAGATGGCCCTTCTCAAGTGCACAATCCCTTTTGAAGCTGAATAGCGGTGAGCCTTTGGGTCATGGGCCGCCTGGCACAGTTTCTCGATGATGTGAGAGGCCGGGGGGCGATCTGGATTGCCCATGCCCAGGTCAATCACATCTATCCCCTTGTGTCTTGCCTCTAACTTCTCCTCACTTATCCGACCGAACATATAAGGAGGAAGTTGCAATATTCTCTCTGACTCTACCATATTATTCAATAGCACCTAACTTCTGCCCCACCTTGACTGTCTCCCCCTCCTCGGCTGAGATTTCTTTTAAGGTCCCGGAAGCAGGGCAAGGCACATTGAAGGTAGCTTTATCTGTGGTCATCTCCACTAAATCTTCCCCCTCCTTTACCTCATCCCCTTCCTGATGCAGCCAGTAAGAGACAGTCGCCTCGTTAATCTCTTCGCCTAACTCTGGCAAAACCACTTCCTTAGCCAAATCTTCTTCACCTCCCACGTAAACCGCGTTAGAGAATTCTCTCTAACATGGTAAACCCTATTCGCTGAAGTTCACTATAGCACAAGAAATTGTCAAAGGCAACAAAAATAGCCCGGCAGCTAAGACAATAGCCGCCGGGCGTCTACGAGCTTAGTGTTAGCCCGCTTTATTCATACCTTCTTGAAACTGGAACAGCCCCGAGAAATTCGTAGAATTTCCGGGATTAAAGTCCCTGGAATCGCTTTGCGATTCCTATGGAGGTGGATTATTCACTGAGAAGTGAATAATCCAGGTTAGCGGTTTAGTAATAAGTTAATCTCTTGGGCCGAACCGGAGACTCTTCAGATATCGGTAGTAATCACTATCGGTAGTTAAAATTATGGTAGAGCGCTCATCAATCGTCTCTCGGTATGTCTCTAATGTCTTTAAGAATGAGTAGAAATCAGGGTCCCGGCTATAAGCCTCAGCATAAATCTTGATTGTCTCGGCATCTGCCTTTCCTCTAATGCCCTGGGCCGTGCGATAGGCCTCGGAAGTAATCTGTTTTAATTCCTTGCCCATCTGACCTTCAATCTCAGCCCGCTTTCCTTGCCCTTCGGAGCGATATGTCTCAGCCGCACGCTTTCTCTCAGCAATCATACGCCCATAGACTTCCCTTCTCACCGTTTCAACATAATTAATACGTTTTATACGTACATCTATCAATTCTATGCCATATTGAGGAGCAAGCACCCTGGCTTTTTCCAAAATCATCCCCGCAAGCACTTGACGCCCTACCTTAATATCCTCTAACGCCTCTTCAGTAACTATGACCTCCTCTCCTTCCTCTTTAGCCTTGAGGATGCGATTGGTGTTTCTTATTGCCTCAACAAGGAGATGGCCGGTAATGGCGTCGCGGGTGGCTGAATTGACAATATTATCTAACTTGGAATGTGCTCCCATTTCATTCCCTACCGATTGTAAGAACTTTAATGGGTCAGAAATCCTCCAGCGGGCAGTTGTGTCAAGCCAGATGTACCTCTTATCTTTAGTGGGAATCTGATTGGGGTCTCCATCCCAATCCAAAAGCCTTTTCTCAAAATAGCGGGCCTGCTGGATAAAGGGCTTTTTGAAATGTAACCCGGCCGCAGTAATCGGCTCACCTACAGGCTTGCCAAACTGGGTAATTACAACCTGCTTGGTCTCATCCACCACAAATGCGGCACCGCTTACAAATATAACTATTACCAAAACTACTAAAATCCCTAATACTGTTAAAATCCCCTTCATTATTTGCTCCCTCCTCTCTGGCCAATATTTAATAACGGAAGAATAGAGGACTGCTCGGGGTCGATTATATACTTCTCTTTTGCCCTTGGCAGGACCTCCACCATTGTCTCTAAATAAAGCCTCTTCTGGGTAATCCGGGGCGCCTTCTTATATTCCCCCCAGGTAGCCAAGAATCTCTCTGCCTCCCCCTTTGCCCGATTTACCTTATCTAACTGATAACCTTCAGCCTCGCGGATCGTCTTCTCTGCCTCACCTTTCGCCCGAGGGATAACCTTATTATAAGCCTCCCAGGCCTGGTTGATCATCCTTTCCTTCTCCTGTTTAGCTTCATTTACCTCATTGAAGGCCGGCTTTACCTCATCGGGGGGATTTACGTCCTGGAGCTTGACAGTAACAATCTGAATTCCTGTCCCATAACTATCCAGTATCTTCTGTATCTCCATCTGGGCAAGATCGCCTATCTCCTCCCTCTCTATGGTGAGCACCTCATCTACCCGATAATCACCAACAAGGCGGCGCATAACTACCTCGGAGATATCCCGAACATTATCCTGAGGGTCTCTGGTCTCAAAGAGTAGCTTAAAGGCGTCTTTGACCTTAAACTGCACTATCCAGCGCACATCTAAAATATTGAGGTCTCCGGTAAGCATCAAGGATTCATCAAGATATGAACGGGCAGAGTATTCTGTCCTTACTCCGGCGCGCAGGGTTCTCAGGCCAAATTCTTCTGTAAATACTTTGGTTACCTTGAGGGGTGTTACCTTTTCAATGCCGAAGGGAAGTTTTGCGTGCAGGCCAGGTGAGGTGGTATGGAGGTATTTACCAAACCTTTGCACCACGCCCACCTCATCCGGACCGATAGAATATATCGTCCCCTTTAATCCAATGAGCAACAAAAGGGCCAGGATGGCCAGCGGTACAAATCTTCCCGGCTTACCAAACTTCTTCTTGCCTATATCAATGATGTCATCCACTCCACGAACATCTTTCCATTCCATTTTAACTCCTCCTTTCTTTCTGGTTCAAATATACCACTACTCTTTGAAGAATGCAAGATAAAAATTGTGAGATTATTTAAGTCAGTGTAGAGTCTGGACTGCTCGGCTGGCAATCTCTTCTTCAGCCGGGGAGCTAACCTTCTGGAAGCATGGGAATCTTTCCCCCTTTTCTCGTTCTTGCTCCATCTCCATGGCGAAAACATCCCCAAAGTGTCTAATTAGTCTCTCTTTCATCTCCTGAAGGTCAATCTCTTCTCTGCTTTTATCTTTTAACTTAGTTAGTGAGGTTATTCTCTTATCTCTAATTCCGCAGGGAGTTATCATAGAAAAATATTTCATATCAGGACTCACATTCAGACAGAATCCGTGGAAACTTATCCAGCGACGAACCCCAATGCCAATGGAGGCAATCTTCTCATTGCCAACCCACACACCAGTATAGCCAGCCTCTCTCTTAGTCTCCACTCCATGGTCAGCTAATAGTCTGATTAAGACCTCCTCCAGTCTACGAAGCAGAAGATGGACATCTCGCCCGTGTCCGGTTAAGTCCAATATGGGATAGCCGACGAGCTGGCCCGGCCCGTGATAGGTTATGTCCCCACCTCGATCTACCTCTAAGACAGGGATGCCAAGGACTTCTAAATATTCATTTGAAACGTGGATATTCTTCCTGCTCCCACTTCTACCGATAGTGAAGACTGGAGGGTGTTCCACCAGGATTAATGTATCGGGAACCTCCTGATGAAATCTCCTCTCCACCAATTCCTTCTGTAAATCCCAGGTCTTTCGGTAATCAACAAACCCAAGATCAAGAACCTGGCATCTGCCGTTTATCATCTTTACATCTTCTCCGGTGCAGAGACACCTAACAGACGGAGACCATTCCGTAAGGTTGTCCTCACTGCTTTTACCAGAATCAGACGAGCCGAACCTAAGTTTCCATCCCCCGGGCCAATTACCCGGAATTTAGTGTAGAAGTTGTGTAGTCCGCCAGCCAGCTCCTGAAGATAGCTGCTGAGCCCCTGTGGCTCCAAAGCCCGCGCACAGCTCTCTACCACCTCGGGAAACTGAGCCAGGGTCTTGAGCATTTCCAGTTCTTCTTTCTCTTTTAGAAGAGATAAGTCCACTTCCTCTACTTTCTTTACCTCAACCCCCCTCTTGGCCGCAAAGTCGAGAATGCTACAGATTCGGGCATGGGCATACTGGACATAATAGACGGGATTCTCGGTTGACTGACTTTTGGCTAAGTCAAGGTCAAAATTAAGATGGCTATTCGTAGTGCGCATCAAGAAGAAGAAACGGGCCGCATCTTTACCTACCTCATCCAGCACCTGGCGCAGGGCAATGAATTCACCGGCCCTGGTGGACATAGGCAGTTTCTCTTTCCCCCGGTAAAGACTCACTAACTGTAAGATAATGACTTTGAGGCTATCCTTCTCATGTCCGAGGGCTTCTATTGCCGCTTTGAGCCGTTCCACATATCCGTGATGATCAGGACCTAAGATATCAATAAGGCAGTGGAAACCCCTTTCATATTTATTTTGATGGTAGGCAATATCAGGAGCAAGATAGGTTGGCTGTCCATCACTTTTCTCCACTACCCTATCCTTCTCATCACCAAAGTGTGATGAGCGAAACCAGAGAGCCCCTTCCTTCTGGTAAATGTGCCCTTCCTTCCTTAATCTTTCCAGCGTCTTCTTAACCTGCCCGCTCTCATAGATGTCTTTCTCCTTAATCCAATCATCAAATTTTAGTCCGAAATCCTCTAAATCTTTCTTTATCGATTCAAGGATCTTCTCTTCAGCAAAGCTACGGAAAAATCCTGAGTCCCCCCGGTCCACATTTTCGCATTCACGGGCTATCTCCTGAGCAATACCAGTTATATAATTTCCTTTATAACCATCTTCAGGGAAGGGGCTCTCCTCACCCCGAAGCTGACGGTAACGAGCCTGGACCGATTTTCCCAAAATATCCATCTGATGTCCCACATCATTGTAGTAGTACTCCCGATGGACTTCGTAGCCAACCATCTGGAGGATATTAGCTAAGGCATCTCCCACTGCTCCATGTCTACCATGAGCTACGGTCAGGGGACCGGTGGGATTGGCGCTGACGAACTCAATGAGCACTTTCTTCCCCTTGCCTAAATTTGACCGGCCATAGTTAGCTCCTTCCTCCTCAATATCTCCGAGCACCGGGTAAAGCGCCTCACGAGCAAGAAAGAAATTGATAAAACCGGGACCAGCTACTTCTATCTGGCTAATAATGCTTGACCCGCCGAGGGGAAATTTATCTCTAACGGGTCTTGAAGGCTGGGGGCTAATAGCCTTGACATGTTTGACAATGACCTCAGCTACTTTCCTCGGAGGTAGGTTCAGATGACTGGATAGCCGAAGGGCAATGCTGGTGGCTAAATCCCCATGATTTCTTTCCGACGGTATCTCTAAAGTAATGTCAGGCAGATCACAGGAGACAAGCTCCCCCTTTCGCCTGGCTTTATCTATCCCTTCCCTTATCAGCCTGGCAACTGCCTCTTTGATTTCCCTGGTCACCTTATTTTCCCTGTCCTATATAATCCATGCTCATAAATATATTCTTCCACCTTCTCCGGCAATAAGTATTTAATGGTTCTTCCCTCCCTTATTCGGCTACGGATATCGGTGGAGGAAATATCTAAGCCGGGTGTCTTTAAGAGGTGAATCCGCTTGAGGATTGTTCTTTCTATCTTTCCCGCATCAAATCCCGGTCTGGTAGCCACGATGAACTGGCAGAGCTTGAGTAACTCTTCCCTATCCTTCCAGGTAAATATCTCCAATATGGCGTCAGTTCCAGTAATGAAATAAAGTCCGCTATCCTTTCCATAGATATTAAGGAGTTCCTTAACTGTCTCTATCGAATAAGACTTACCAGGCCGCTGCAATTCCAGATCAGAGACTGAAAAGAAGGGATTGGACCGGGTGGCTAAGACGGTCATCTGATAACGGTGTCTGGGAGGAGCGATATCGGGATGGTTCTTGTGGGGAGGGGAGGCAGAGGGAACAAAAAGCACCTTCTCTAAATCAAACTTCTCTCTGACTTCAGCGGCCACCAGCAAATGGCCATAATGAATGGGATTAAAAGTTCCCCCCAATATGCCAATACGCATAGGATTAATATGATTTTACTGCCTTATTTGACCTTCTCCATAAATAATGTATTTATAGGTGCACAGCTCCTCCAGGCCCATGGGGCCACGAGCATGGATCTTCTCGGTGCTGATTCCTATCTCTGCCCCTAAGCCAAACTCCCCTCCATCGGTGAAACGGGTGGAAGCATTCACATAGACAGCCGCCGCATCCACTTCATCTAAAAATTTCTTAGCGGCTCGACAATTCTCGGTAACGATTGCCTCTGAGTGGTTGGACCCATATTTATGGATATGCTCTATGGCCTCTTTCAGGCTGGAGACTACCTTTACCGAAAGCACTAAATCCAGGTACTCCGTCTTCCAGTCCTCCTCGGTAGCCTCCTTTGTCTCCGGGACGATCTTTCTCACCTCTTGGCAGCCTCTCACCTCTACCCCAGACTCCTGGAATTTCTTGAGCATGGTGGGGAGAAACTGCCTGGCTATAGCCCGGTGAACCAGAAGTGTCTCCATAGCATTACAGACTCCCGGTCGCTGGACCTTGGCGTTGAAGGAGATATTCATAGCCATACCCAGATCTGCAAACTCGTCTACATAAGTGTGGCATATTCCCTTGTAATGTTTGATAACCGGAATAGTGGATTCTTCCACCACCGTCTTAATTAAACTCTCTCCCCCCCGGGGAATAATTAGGTCAATGAACTCATTTAGCTTGAGAAGTTCCCTGACTGCTTCTCGATCGGTGGTCTTAATTAGCTGGATAGCCTCTTCGGGAAGTCCAGCTCGGGAAGCTTCCTCCGATAAGACCCGGGCAATGGCTAAATTGGAATGAATTGCCTCCGAACCGCCTCTCAGGATAATAGCATTTCCTGCCTTGAGCGAAAGTCCACTTGAATCAGCAGTAACATTTGGCCTGGCTTCATAAATAAGGGCAATCACCCCGATGGGCACCCGCCTCTTCCCGATCTCCAGGCCATTGGGCCGCTTCCACATCTTAATGACCTCGCCCACCGGGTCAGGAAGCTTAGCTACTTCCTCTAAACCGCCTGCCATGCTTTCGATTCGAGATGAATTTAGAAGCAGCCGGTCAACTAAAGCCTTGGGTAAGCCTTTTTCATCAGCCCCCTTCACATCCTTTTCGTTCTCAGTTAGAATGTTTTTTTCGCTTTTCCTAAGCCCATTGGCCATAGACAGTAAGGCCCGGTTCTTGGTCTCTGTCGAGGCACAGGCTAATTCTCTCGCCGCCTTCCTCGCCCCCTGAGCCATAGCCAACATTTCATTTTTGAGACTCATAGTATTACTAAATTATCCCGATGGATTACTTCATCGTAAGGCTTATAACCAAGAATGGATTTGATATCCTTAGTCTTCACTCCCTTTATCTTATCTGCTTCCTCTCCGGAATAATTGCTCAGTCCCCGGGCAAACTCCCGGTTATTGCCATCAATAATGCTTACCGCATCCCCCCCGTCAAATTTACCTTCCACTCTCACAATACCGCTGGGAAGCAGGCTCTTTCCCTTAAGCTTCAAGGCCTCTTTAGCTCCCTGGTCAATGAATATCTTGCCCTGTTGCGGAAGGGTGAAAGCAATCCACCTTTTACGGCTGGCTATCTTCTCACGCCTGGGCAGGAACAAAGTTCCGAGCTCTTCTCCATCTAAAATCCTTTGAATTACGCGGGAAGCGTTGCCATTGGCGATGACCATTGGCTCCCCTGAGCCAGTAACGATCTTAGCTGCCTGTAGCTTGGTGTGCATCCCCCCGGCAGAGGTAGGCTCCGCCGCTCCACCAGCCAACTCTTCCATTCTGGAATCAACTGCCTCAACCACCGGGATCAGTCTTGCTTCCCTCTTCTTGTGGGGGTCAGCCGTATATAATCCATCAATGTCTGAGAGGAGGATGAGTAGGTCTGCCTCAATGAGGTTAGTGACAAGAGCCGATAGGGTGTCGTTATCGCCAAATTTAATTTCCTCCACGGCTACCGAATCATTCTCATTTATGATAGGGATGACCTTGAACTTGAGCAAAGTCATCAAAGTATGGCGGGCATTCAGATAACGTCTTCTATCATTGAAGTCGTCCTGGGTGAGCAGTATCTGAGCAACTAAGTAACCCCTCTTCTGAAAGAGCTGTTCATAGAGGTGCATAAGACGACTCTGCCCAACAGCGGCAGCGGCCTGCTTTTGAGGGATGGTTTTTGGTCGGACGCTTAGTCCCAGTTCCCTCATCCCTGCCCCAATGGCACCAGAGGTTACCAGGATGACCTCCACCCTGGAGTGGCGTAAAGCGGCTACCTCATCTACCAGCTTTTCCACTCTATCAGAATTCAGCCCCGTAGTGGGAGAGCCGATGAGGGCTGTCCCCACCTTGACTACCACTCGCTTGATATCCTTTAATATATCCTTTCTGTCCACCGTTAGGTCGCTTCGGCATAGATGCTGATCTGCCTTGTCCTCTTCCCCGCTCGCTCAAAACGAACCAATCCATCCTGAAGAGCAAAGAGAGTATCGTCTCTCCCTCTACCGACATTACGACCTGGCCTGAATTTCGTTCCCCGCTGTCTAACCAGGATGCTGCCGGCTGAGACAAACTGACCTCCGAAACGCTTCACTCCAAGCCGTTGAGCTTGACTATCGCGCCCGTTCCTTGATGAGCCCAGCCCCTTCTTATGAGCCATCTCTAATCACCCCCATCATCAAATCAAATACAAGAAAATCGCTTCGCGAT
>JAGMAN010000087.1 GCA_023130215.1 bacterium | reverse complement strand
GACCCTCGCATCGGATTTATCACCATCACTGATGTAGAGCTAAGCCGGGACCTTCGCCATGCCAAGGTCTTTATCAGTGTTTATGGGGATGAATCAGAGAAGGAGAAGGCTTTAAAGGGACTGAGCAGTGCCGCGGGATTTATCCGCAGAGAGGTGGGCAAGAGAGTGAAGTTGCGTTATACTCCAGAGATTGTCTTCAAATGGGATAGGTCTATTGAAAAAGGGGCCCAAATAGAGGAAGTTCTAAGAAGGATAAGGCAATGATGGATGGTATCCTGAATATCAATAAGCCTCGGGGAATAACATCGCACGATGTGATTCTTCAGGTCCGGAGGATCTTCCGGATGAAGAAGGTGGGTCATACCGGCACCCTGGACCCTGAAGCAACTGGAGTCTTAATTACATGTTTGGGAAAGGCCACTAAGGCAGTCAGGTTTTTGACTAATCATGACAAGGAGTATGAAGGAGTCATGGTTTTAGGAGTTTCTACCGATACTCAGGACTCCAGCGGCAGGATCTTAAGGGAGGTAGATAAACTCCATGTCAGCGAAGCAGAGATCATGGAAGCAGCCAATCGCTTCCAGGGAGAAATTGAGCAGATTCCCCCTATGGTCTCAGCTGTCCATCACCAGGGCAGAAGGCTTTATCAACTGGCCCGGCAGGGGAAGGTGGTGGAGAGAACTCCTCGCAAGGTTAAGATATCTTTTAAAATCCTAAAAGTAGAGCTGCCCAGAGTGAGATTTAGCATCGTCTGTTCCAAGGGGACATATGTTCGAACTATATGCGCAGACATGGGAGAGGCCCTGGGCTGTGGAGCTCATCAGGCGGAACTAACCAGAATAAGGTCCGGTCCCTTCCATATCAAGCATTCGGTCAGTTTAGAGCAGTTGAGGGAAGCTCCCCATCCAGAGAATTTTCTCTCAGCTTGTGAACCATATATGCATAAATAGGCATTTAAGTTTCGGCATAGCCCTTCGCTCATTCTCGGCACGCTCCATACAAAGGATTGGTTCCATAATAGATATAGTTTTTCTTGGGAGCGTGCCTCCGAGGGTTTTCTTGCCGCTTATAGCTCCCTTAATACACGGCGGCAAGAAAAAATCCGCTCAGGGCTAAGGCCGAAACTTTGCCTGGAGAGTAATGATGGAAGTTATCTATGGACTGGAGAATATTAGAGGAAATTACCGGGGTTTGGTCTTGACCCTGGGAAGCTTTGACGGGATGCACATTGGCCACCAGAAGGTAATTAGAATGGTGGTGGAGCGGGCCAGGGAGATAGAAGGAACCAGTATGGTTCTCACCTTCCATCCCCATCCCCGCCGGATTCTCAAACCGGAAAACAACCTTCCCCTTCTGACTTCTACTGAGCACAAGCTCAGGCTGATGAAAAGGCTGGGAGTCCAAGCCTGCCTGGTGGTTAATTTCAATAAAAGGTTTTCCCTGATAACTCCCCACCAGTTCGTAGCTGAGATCCTCTGTAAGAAGCTAAAAGTTAAGGATGTCCTGGCTGGCTCTAATTATCTATTCGGCAGTGGACAGAAAGGGAATATGAGTTTTCTAAAAGAAATGGGTAAGCAGTATGGTTTCAGGGTGAAGGCACTGAGACCGCTTATGCGAAAGGGGCAAACGTTAAGCAGCACCCGCATTCGCCAATTTATTCAAGAGGGGTTGGTATCTGATGCAGAGAAGCTTTTAGGGCGGCCTTATTCCATTTCAGGAAGAGTAATTAAGGGGAAGAAGCTCTCTCGCTGTATTGGTTATCCTACCGCCAATATTAAGTCCGGGGGAGAGATGGTTCCGCCTGAGGGAGCTTATGCGGCCTGGGTAAAGTGGGATGGAAATATTCTTCCCGGGGTGTTGGGAATAGTGAAAGCGAAGGGGGGAGTAATTGAGGCACACCTATTCAACCTCCAAAAGGACATTTATGGTCTTCAGTTAGAAGTCATCTTTATTGAGAGGATGCGGGGGAGGATGTTCTTTTCTGATCGGAAAGAGGCAAAAGAGCAGATAGAGAGGGATGCGCAGGAAGCCCGAGAAATCCTCACCCAAAGCCCACTTTACAAAGATTCAATTCCGTGATAGACTGATACGAGAAAATTTCTCTGGAGGGAAGAAAATGGCTTTGACCAAGGAGTGTAAGGAAGATACCATTAGTAAGTTTAAGGTTCATGAGAAGGATACTGGTTCTGCGGAGGTGCAGATTGCCCTTCTTACGGAGAGGATAAAGGGTTTGACTGAGCATTTTAAGGTCTTTAAGAAGGACCATCACAGCCGCCGTGGACTTCTCCGGATGGTCAGTCAGCGCAGAAAGCTGCTGGATTACCTGAGGAAAGAGAATAAAGACAGATACCAGGCTGCTATAGATAAGCTTGGGCTGAGAAAATAGGGGAACAATTTATGGATAAAAAAAGAGTAGAGATAGAGCTAGAAGGAAGAAAACTAAGTATTGAGACCGGACAGATGGCCAGATTGGCTGACGGAGCCGCTACGGTGCAATATGGAGATACAGTTGTCTTAGTGACCGCGGTTGCCTCCAAACAGCCAAGGGAAAATGTTGATTATCTCCCCCTCTTCGTTGACTACAGAGAGAAGACCTATGCCGCCGGTAAGATTCCAGGGGGTTTCTTTAAGAGGGAGGGAAGGCCAAGTGAGAAGGAGGTCCTCACTGCTCGTCTCATTGACCGACCACTTCGCCCCTTATTTCCACCGGGTTTCCGCAACGAAGTCCAGATTATGGCCGTTGTCCTATCAGCAGATGCGGAAAACGACCCGGATATATTAGCAGCAATTGGAGGCTCAGCCGCACTGGCCCTTTCCGATATTCCAATGGTGAAGCTCGTGGGAGCGGTGAGGGTGGGAAGAGTGAGAGGGAAATTCATCCTTAATCCTACTCATGCCCAGGTGGAGGAAGGAGAATTAGAGATAGTGGTAGCCGGGACGAAGGATGGAATAAACATGGTGGATGGTGGAGCTCGTCAGATAAGTGAGGAGGTAATTCAGTCTGCTCTTCTCTTTGGATACCAGGCAGTCCGACAAATCATTGATGGAATCGAGCAGTTAGCGAAGATGGCAGGGAAGGAGAAGCGCCAAGTTGAGCTATTTCAGGTTGATGAAGAGATAAAGCGCAAAGTGGCTGAATTTGCCGGGGAAAGAATAACCAAAATGATCAGCATAGCTGATAAAAAGCAGAGGGAGGAGCTCGGGAATGAGATAGCAGAGGAGAGCTTAGCCCACTTTTCTGAAATTTACCCGGATAAAGAGGCTGAGATAAAGGCCGCTCTGGACGAGATAGAGAAGAAGGAAGTGCGCCGCCACATCGTTGAAGGAGATAAGCGGGTGGATGGAAGGACGAAGAGCCAGATTAGACCGATCAGTTGTCAGGTGGGAATACTCCCTCGCACCCACGGCTCAGCCATCTTCACCAGGGGTCAGACTCAAAGCTTGGTAGTGACCACCTTAGGAACAGCTCACGATGAACAGGTTTTAGATGAACTTAAGGGAGAATCATCCAAAGCATTCATGCTCCACTATAACTTTCCTCCCTTCAGCGTGGGAGAGATAAAGCCGGTTAGAGGCCCGGGAAGGCGGGAGATCGGGCATGGGGCTTTAGCTGAAAGGGCTCTCAGGCCGGTGCTACCCCCAAGTGAAAGCTTTCCTTACACTATTAGAATAGTTTCCGACATCCTGGAATCCAATGGTTCCTCCTCTATGGCCACTGTCTGTGGTGCTTCCCTCTGCTTAATGGACGCAGGAACTCCTATAAAAGCTCCGGTAGCTGGCATAGCTATGGGATTGGTGAAGGAAGGAGAGAAGGTTATGCTCCTTACCGATATCGCTGGCCTGGAAGATTACTTCGGAGACATGGACTTCAAGATAAGCGGAACGAGAGAGGGCATTACTGCTCTGCAGATGGACATAAAGGGAGAGGGAGTAACTCCTGAGATCCTGAAGGAGGCCTTTACCCAGGCTAAGACAGCACGCTTGACTATCTTAGATAAAATGGGAGAGGTAATCCGTGAGCCCCGTCCGCAGATTTCGCCATTTGCTCCTCACATAATCGTCATCCGGGTGCCTTTGGATAAGATAGGGAACGTAATTGGTCCGGGAGGGAAGACCATTAGGGGAATAATTGAGAAGACGGGGGCGGAGATTGACATTGAAGACGATGGTGAGGTCACTATTTCCGCTCCTGATGATGAGGGAATTCAGAAAGCACTGAAAATGGTAGAATCCCTTACCGCTGATGTGGAAGTTGGAAAGATATATTCAGGAAAAGTTAAGAAGATAACTGATTTTGGGGCATTCGTTGAGGTGCTTCCCAAGCAGGAGGGCTTAGTCCATATCTCCCAGTTAGCCGATCACCATGTGAAGAAGGTGGAGGATGAGGTGAAGGTAGGGGAGGAGATACTGGTTAAGGTCGTTGAGGTTGACCCTCAAGGGAAGATAAGATTAAGTCGCAAAGCCGCTACCAGGGAAAAGCAACAGTAAAAGAATGACGAAGGTTAAAGTCAAAATCAGGCAACTTGCAGGAAATGAGGATTTGCCCCTTCCCGTCTATATGAGCCAGGGGGCAAGCGGGATGGACCTTTATGCGGCCGTGGACGCGGACAGTGAGGTTAGCGTTAAACCAGGAGAGATAATGTTAATTCCCACTGGCATCCAGGTAGCCATTCCGGTTGGCTTTGAAGGGCAGATTCGGCCCAGAAGTGGTCTGGCTTTGAAGCACGGCCTGAGCATCGTCAACAGTCCGGGCACAGTGGACAGCGACTACCGGGGTGAAGTTGCCGTTATCTTAATCAACCAGGGGGAGCAGCCCTTTTCCATAAAGAGGGGAGACCGGATATCTCAATTGGTTATTTCTCCTGTCACCCATGCTGAACTTGAGATAGTGGAGGAGTTAGAGAATACCAGCCGTAACCAGAGAGGTTTTGGGCACACAGGAACCTGACTAAAGAAACAGTGAAAATCTTCTCCTTTATCAGCCAGAGCAGAAAGAATGAGATATGGGGCTTTCTGCTTCTGGCACTGAGCGTCTTTGTCTTCATTAGCCTATTTTCTTTCGACCCCAAGGATATCTCTTTTTACACCTCTTCTCCTAACCATCCCTCCCGGAATTATGCTGGCTGGTTGGGAGCCCATTTAGCCTTTGGACTATATTTTAGCTTTGGATGGGCGGGCTATTTAATACCAGCCTTAGCCTTAGTCTGGTCCTTCAGCAAGTTCGGAGGGAGAGCCCCCCAGAAGCTACACGTCAAGCTCATCGGAATTATCCTGGTTCTGGCTGCCTCTTCTACCTTCCTTACCCTCAAGGACTTTGTCCGGGCCGAGACTAAGTTCAGAGTGGGAGGGGTGATTGGCTTTCTCTTCTCCAATAAACTGACTGATTGGTCCGGGACAGCGGGAGCTTATCTCATCGTAGCTGTTCTCTTCGCCCTGGGAATTTTATTAGCCACCGAGTTCTCCTTTGCTTCCCTGGCCATCTGCTTGAGCCAGAGAATAAAGACAGCGATTATCTTTTTAGGAAGAGCTATCTTTGGATTAGGGAAAGCTGCCTTGGCAGCAGTATCTTCCTTGAAGAGGCACAGGAGAAGAAAAGCCAGGATGGAGCGCGGGAAAGTGGCTCACAGAGAGCAGCCGGTTCATAAGAAAGAGATTCCTGAGGCCAAACCAATCTCTACGGTAAAATCAGATAGTTTCCAGTTCCCTCCCTTATCCCTTCTAAATTCTCCTCCTGAAACAGAAGCGGGAAGGGAGGACATAGTTAAAAATTCAAAGCTTTTAGAGGATGCCCTTAAAGATTTTGAAGTGGAGACCAAAGTAGTTCAGGTCAATGAGGGTCCGGTGATCACCAGTTATGAACTTGAGCCTGGCACGGGAGTGAAGGTGCATAGCATCACTGCCCTGGCCGATGATATTGCTCTTTCTCTAAAGACACCCAGTATCCGTATCATTGCCCCCGTTCCCGGAAAGGCAGTGGTGGGAATTGAAATCCCCAATCGCTTCCCTCGCTTCGTCTATCTGAGGGAGATACTATCTGCCAAGAATTTTCGGGAAGCTCCTTCCAAGCTGACCATGGCCTTAGGGAAGGATGTATTGGGAAATCCCCTCATCAGTGATTTAGGGGAGATGCCCCACCTCTTGATTGCCGGAACCACTGGTTCGGGGAAGACAGTCTCTATCAATACTATCATCATCAGCCTCCTTTACCGGGCTACCCCGGAGGAGATTAAGTTCTTGATGATAGACCCCAAGCGGGTGGAACTAACGTTCTTCGATGGACTTCCCCACCTGCTCAGTCCGGTGGTGACGGAGACTAAGAAGGCCGCTAATGCTCTCAAGTGGATCGTTCAGGAGATGGAGGAAAGGTATAAACTGTTAGCTAAGGCGGGAGCTCGAAACATTGACCGGTATAATAAGATGGGAGAGGATAGGGAACCTCTTCCTTATATTGTAGTCATCATTGATGAATTAGCTGACCTCATGGCGGTTGCCCAGGTGGCGGTGGAGGACGCCATAACCAGGTTAGCTCAGTTGTCAAGGGCAGTGGGCATCCACCTGATTTTAGCTACTCAACGGCCTTCCGTTGATGTAATTACAGGGATAATAAAAGCCAATTTCCCCTACCGCATCTCCTTTCAGGTCTCCTCCAAGGTTGATTCCCGCACCGTCCTGGATATGAATGGAGCAGAAAAACTGATAGGCAAAGGCGATATGCTCTTCCTGTCGGCTGCCTTGCCTCGACCAATCCGGGCTCAAGGGCCTCTTATCAGCGACCAGGAGATTGAAAAGGTAGTTAACTTCCTTAAATCCCAGGAGGAACCAAGTTATCGTGAAGAGATTTTTAAAGGGGCTGAGCCTGAGGCTTATTCTGGGCCAGAGGAGGATGAGCTGTTTGAGAAAGCGGTGCAAATAGTAGTAGAGTTAGGGCAGGCTTCTGCCTCCCATCTCCAGAGGAGACTGCGGATAGGTTATAATCGGGCCGGCCGTCTTATTGACCGTATGGAACAAGAGGGGTTGATCGGTCCTCCTCAAGGAGCAAAACCGCGCCAGATATTAATGAAAAGCCGGACATTTGCTGAAACGGAGAAAGATGAATCTACCTAACCGTTTGACTTTAATCCGCATTGGGGCCGCTTTTGTTTTTATGATTTTCCTCTTCGCTGACCATCTTTATGCCAAATACTTAGCCCTTTTTGTCTTCACGGGAGCGGTTCTGACGGATATTTACGATGGGAGACTGGCTCGTCGAAATGGGATGGTTACCAACTTTGGGAAATTGATGGATCCTTTAGCTGATAAGATACTGATGGTGAGCGCCTTTGTTTCATTCGTCGGTTTGGGCTATATTCCCGCCTGGACAGTCATCATCATTATCAGCCGGGAATTCGCCATAACCGGTTTGAGGCTTTTGGCTGCTTCCCAGGGAGAGATCTTGGCCGCCGAGAAAGGCGGAAAGCATAAGACCGCCTCTCAGATGTTCGCTGTATTTACTATCCTCACCTTTATTTGTTTGAAAGGGACAGCTATCCAGTTCTTCGACTTCTCGACGGAATCCGCGGATAAATGGTTTCAATTTTTTCTTCCCTACCTGATGTATGTCACCGTCGTTTTAACGGTTATCTCCGGCTCCCTTTATCTTCATAGAAACAGACATCTTCTCTTGAAAGGCTAAAAGATGAAGAAAAAATTTGCTGGCGGAGTGACCAGGACCCGGCTATTGAAGGTAGTTGGCTTAAACGAACCGGCAGTGGATAAGAAACTCAGGGATATATCAAAGACCAGGGAGAATCTGGAGATTGGACTAATAGCGCATCCCACAGAAGTGGAAATAAGGATTACTGCCCGTGGCCCGGCAGGGAATGAGGACTCGCTTAGCGGGTTGATTAGTCAGGCTGAGGCTAAGGTCAGAGAGCGCCTGGGCGATTACATCTTTGGGGTGGATGAAGAGACCCTGGAGAAGGTAGTGGGAGTGCTTCTCAGTTTACGACACAAAACCATCGGCGTAGCTGAATCCTGCACCGGAGGCTTAATCTCACATCGTCTCACCAATGTCCCGGGAAGTTCGAATTATTTCCTGCACAGCGTTGTCGCATACAGTCCCGAGGCGAAGATGAATATCCTGAAAGTTCGGCAGGAGAAACTCAATAAATTCGGAGCAGTTAGTCCCCAGGTATCTCAGGAAATGGCTGAAGGGATAAGAAGCTTGAGCCGAAGTGACATTGGTTTAGCCGTTACCGGAATCGCTGGACCGGGAGGGACAACACAGAAAAAGCCCGTTGGGCTGGTATATATCGCCTTAGCCGGCGATGACAGTAACTCCACAGAGGAGCACCATTTCTCAGGAAGCCGGGAGATGATAAAAGAGAAAGCCTCTCAAGCCGCCTTAGATTTGGTAAGGAAGCATCTATTGAAAGAATAACATGGAGAAGATAAGAACTTTTATCGCTGTTAGGCTTGATGGCCAGATCAGGTCAAAGTTAGCTTCTATTCAAGACGAGCTGAAAAAGCCCCAGGCGGATGTGAAGTGGGTTAGTCCTGAAAATATTCATATTACACTGAAATTCCTTGGCTATATCTTAGGGTCACAGTTGAAGGATATCTTTAAGGCCACAGATGAATCTGTAAAGGAGATAAGGCCATTCGCCCTCTCTTTTTCTGGATTGGGTGTTTTTCCTAAGCTCCAGAATCCTCGAGTAATATGGGTAGGGGCGAATGAGGATGAATGGAAAGGGAAAGAAAAAAGAGAAGGGAAGGGAAATCTTTCAAGGATTAGCCGGAATTTAGAGGAGATTCTCAGTAGATGCGGATTCAAGAGAGAGGAGAGACAATTTCATCCCCATCTAACCTTAGGGAGGGTGAAATCTCCTAAGAATAGGGATAGTCTCATTAAAGCCATTGAATCCGAGAAAGACCGTTCAGCCGGTTCGATGGAAGTGAAGGAGGTAGCGGTAATGCAGAGCTTGCTCAAGCCAGAGGGAGCCGAGTATTCAGCTCTGCATGTGAGCAGATTAAGAAAGGGAGGGGACTGTCCCCGGAATTGAGGAGGTAAATATCATGGTAGAGGAGAAGAAGAGTGATAAGCAGAAGGCTCTTGATCTGGCTTTAGCCCAGATCGAGAAGCAGTTTGGCAAGGGTTCTATTATGAGACTGGGAAGGGAAGGGGCAGCCGTCCGGGTGGATGCCATATCCACCGGAGCCCTCGGTCTTGACCTGGCCTTGGGAATTGGAGGAGTTCCCCGGGGAAGGGTAGTGGAGATATTCGGGCCAGAAGCTTCTGGTAAGACGACCCTGGCCTTGCATATTGTAGCGGAAGTGCAGAAACAGGGGGGGACCGCCGCCTTCGTTGATGTTGAACATGCCCTGGACCCAGCCTATTCTAAAAGATTAGGGGTAAATATGGATAATCTCCTTGTCTCTCAGCCGGACTGGGGGGAGCAGGCACTGGAGATCGTGGAGACTCTGATAAGGAGCAATGCGGTTGACGTAGTAGTAGTTGATTCAGTAGCCGCTCTGGTTCCAAAGGCAGAGATTGAAGGGGAGATGGGAGACAGCCACATGGGCTTGCAGGCCCGTCTCATGTCCCAGGCGCTGCGTAAACTCACGGCGGCCATCAGCCGCTCCAAGACCTGCGCCATTTTCGTCAATCAGATCAGGGAGAAGATCGGCGTAATGTTTGGAAGCCCGGAGACGACCCCGGGCGGTAGAGCTCTAAAATTCTATGCTTCAGTCCGACTGGATATAAGGAGGATAGGGAAGATTAAGGAAGGACAGGAAGTGATCGGGAACCGGACTAAGGTGAAAGTGGCCAAGAATAAGTTGGCGGCACCCTTCCGGGAAGCACAGTTTGATATTATGTATGGGGAAGGAATATCCAAGGAGGGCTCGGTCCTGGATGTGGGAGTGGATGAGGGAATTATTGAGAAATCTGGCGCCTGGCTCATCTATAATAAGGAGAAGATAGGGCAGGGAAGAGAGAAGGCCAAAGCTTACTTGAAGGAAAATCCGAAAGTGATGAATGAGATTACTCAAAGGGTGAAGGAGCCAGCCGCATTGGCAGAAAAAAGTGAAAAGTAGAATTGAGGGGGTGCGTGAATATCATGGTTAAGAAGGGTCGAGCGAGTTATCCAGCTATAGTTACCATAACCTTATTGGTTGGCTTGGGTATTGGTCTCAGCCTGAACCCTTGGGCGAACTCGGGAGTTCGGAACGAAGAGATTATTCAGGCAGGGGCAGTTTCTCAGCCGACAATTTCTCCCAAGAGTTTAGAGGGGACAGAAAATCTCTTAATCAAAGTTTTTGAATCTGTTAAACCAGCCGTGGTTCAGGTCAAGACTGAGAAGACAGTCACTATTCGTCCTTACTTGGGTCCGTTCCGCGATTTTGATAGATTCTTTGATAGCCCCTTTGAAGATTTATTCCCGGAGTTCTTTGGAAGAAGGCAGCAGCGAGAAAGACGAAGGGAGGAGCCCAGGCAAGAAAAGCGAGAAGGACCTCTTGGCTCAGGTTTTATCATTGATAAGGAAGGTTACATTCTCACCAACTATCATGTAGTTAAGGGAGTGACCGAAGTGAAGGTGAGTCTGCCGGGAGAAGATGATGAATTTAAGGCAGAGGTGGTAGGGACTGACCCCAAGACCGATTTGGCCCTGATTAAAATCAAGGCTGGAAGGCAGCTGCCTGTGCTCAAATTAGGCGATTCAGACAGGATAAAGGTAGGACAGTGGGCCATTGCCATTGGCAGTCCTTTTAGATTAGAGCATAGCATGACTGTGGGAGTAATTAGCGGAAAAGGACGCTCAGGGTTTCATATAACCCACTACGAAGATTTTATTCAGACAGATGCCGCCATTAACTTTGGTAACAGTGGTGGCCCACTGGTTAACATTCATGGCGAGGTCATTGGCATCAACACCTTTATCATTTCTCCTTATATGTCCCAGGGACTTGGCTTTGCCATTCCCATCAATATGGCAAAAGATATCCTTCCACAGTTGAAGGAGAGTGGAAAAGTGGTGAGAGGATGGCTTGGGGTAAGCATCCAGCCTGTTACCAAAGATTTAGCTGAAACCTTTGAACTTCCCGATGCCAAAGGAGCCCTCATCGGTGGCCTGATTGAGGACGGTCCAGCCGAGAAAGCCGGGATTGTGGAAGGAGATGTCATCAGGGAATTTAATGGTAAACCAATTGAGAGCGTCCAGGAGCTGCAGAAAGAAGTAGCCCGCACTAAAGTAGGAAAAAAAGTGAAGGTTAAGATAATTCGGGAAGGGAAAGAGAAAGTCCTTACCGTTACTGTAGGTGAGATGCCGGCTGAGGAAGAGCTGCAGGATCGGATAGATGAAAGAGTTCGGGGACGGCTTGGACTTAGCGTGGAGAATATAACTGCGGAGATAGCCCGGCGATACGACCTCGATGATAAAGATGGAGTGCTGGTTACTGAGGTGGAGCCGGGGAGCCCTGCCTATCGGAGGGTTCAACCTGGAGACATTATCAAGAAGGTCAATAAGAAACGGGTTAAGAACATAGACGACTTCAATAAAGCCATAGCCAAGGTTAAAGCCGGCCAGAAGGTTCTCCTCCATATTAGAAGAGGGGAATACACCCTCTATGTCGTTCTGAAGGCAGAAGAGAGAGAATAACAGGAAGCTTTCTTGCCTAAAATTACTGCTATTGAGAGACAGAAACATCGTCCCAGGAGACGTTCTCTATTTATTGATGGTAACTTCGTCTGCGGAGTTGATGAGGAGATCGTCTTAAAACTAAACCTCGAGGTGGGACAGGAGGTTAATCAGGAAGAGATATCCAGGATTATTTTTAAGGAGGAGACAAGGAAGGCCAAGGAATATGCTCTTAACCTCCTGAGCTTTCGTCCGCGCAGCTCTAAAGAAGTTCGGGACAGGCTCAAAAGAAAAGACTATGATGAGAAAGTAATTGAGGAAGCAGTTGAAAATCTCGGCAGAATTGGATTGCTTAACGATGAAGAATTTGCTCGTAGCTGGGCCCAGTCCCGTATGCAGGGCAAACCCATGGGAAGGAGACTACTTGAACAGGAACTGAGGCAGAAGGGGATTGATAAAGGGATTATTGAAAAGATTGGTGAGGCTACCTATAGCCAGCATGATGAAGAGACATTAGCTCTCACCCTGGCTAAGAAGAAATTAAAGAGCTACCGAGACTTAGATGATTTAACCATTAAACGTCGCCTTTACGGTTACTTAGGAAGAAGAGGTTTCTCTCCTGATACCATCTCAGAAGTTTTAGAAAAGAT
>JAGMAN010000086.1 GCA_023130215.1 bacterium | reverse complement strand
TGTTTCAAGTTAGCTCGGCTATCGCCTCGCAACTTACTATCGCCCCGAGGAATCCGTAGGATTCCCGGGACTTTAAGTCCTCGCAATCTTGCAGATTGCAGAGGGTATGGGAAATTTACACCCTTACGGGCACAAGTAATTTCCTATACGGTAAAATACTATCTAATGTGCCTGGAAGAGTTTGGCTAAGTCGTAAAGTTCTCTGTCCACTGTCCTCAATCTTCCCACCGCTTTTTCTAAGGGGACGGAGAGGATGCTGGTGCCTTTCAAGCTAACCATCTGTCCAAATTTTCCTTCCTTAACTAACTGAACAGCCGCTACACCATACCTTGTCCCCAGGACGCGGTCGAAGGAGTTTGGTGCGCCTGCTCGTTGGATATGCCCTAAAACAGTGGCCCTGGTCTCTTTGCCTGTCCTCTTTTCTATCTCCTTAGCCAGAACCCTGGCAATACCTCCTAATCTGACATGGCCGAAGGCATCCTTCTCTTCAGTCTGAGTAAGAAGTTCTTTTCCCTCTTTTGGCTTAGCTCCCTCAGCGGCAGCCACAATTGAATAGAGCTTTCCATTATCCTCCCGCTTCTTCAAAACCTCAGCAATCTCCTCAATATCAAATTCTACTTCTGGAATGAGAATGATGTGAGCTCCACCAGCTAATCCTGCCTCTAAGGTTATCCAGCCAGCATGACGACCCATCACCTCCACCACCAATACCCGGTGGTGGGAACGGGCAGTTGTATGGAGCCCCTCGATGGCCTCCGCCGCCCGGGAGACGGCCGTATGGAACCCTATGCAGTAATCGGTCTCAGAGAGGTCGTTGTCAATGGTTTTGGGGATGCTGACTACCTTCAGTCCCTTCTTAGAAAGTTTATTAGCTACCCCTAAGGTATCTTCTCCTCCAATAGCTACTAATGCAGACAGACCAACCTTCTTGAAGTTGTCAAGAACTTTCTCCTCTCCCTTTTCCTCTTTGTAGGGATTAGTTCGGGAGGTTCCCAGGATGGTTCCTCCCTCCATCTCTATATCCTCTACTAAATTTAGGCTGAGAGGTTCTAATCTTCCCTCCAAGAGGCCGGCCCAGCCATCTTTTATCGCCAAGACCTCGTCACCACAGTTAGTAGCCTTCACTACCACTGCCCTAATAGCGGCATTCAGTCCTGGGGCATCGCCCCCACCAGTTAAAACACCAATCTTCACTTCTCTGCCTCCTTTCAGCGCCGGTTTTTTTGTTTCAGGCTTTCCCTTCAGTCATAAAAATTAACATACTTCTCACTCCCTGTCAACAAGAAAATTCGCTTCGCTCATTTCTAAATTTGTTGAGATTTAAGGAGAGGTCTGATATTATATGCTTGAGATGGGAGGGAGAGCCATGAAGAAAATTGGGGTTTTGACCAGCGGAGGAGACTGTCCAGGGATGAATGCAGCTATCAGGGCAGTGGTGAGGACAGCCATTTACCATAAATGGAAGGTGGCCGGGATAAAAAGTGGATTTGCCGGCCTGATAGATGGTGAGGTCTTTGATATGGATGTAAGCTCTGTAAGCAACATTATTAATCTGGGAGGCACTATATTGAAGTCAGCTCGCTCTTTAGAGTTCAAGACGAAGAAGGGACAGGCAAAAGCTCATCGGGTAATTAAAAGAGCAGGCTTAGATGGAATAATTGTCATCGGAGGAGATGGTTCCCTGCGGGGCGCAAGGGCACTGGATAAGACCTGGAAAGTGCCAACGGTAGGTGTCCCGGCCAGCATAGATAACGACGTTTCCGGCACTGACTATTCCATTGGATTCGATACCGCAGTCAATACTGCTCTTCAGGCTATAGACCGGATAAGGGATACAGCTACCTCACACGACCGGCTATTCATCATAGAGGTCATGGGAAGAGAGTGTGGATTTATCGCATTATATGCTGGATTGGCTGGAGGAGCTGAAGATATCCTCCTTCCGGAAACAGCAACCGACTTGGAGGAGATTTGCCAGAAATTAGAGCGTGGGAGGAAAAGAGGGAAATCCTCCAGCATCCTTATTGTGGCTGAAGGAGATGAAGCCGGTGGTGCCTTTAAGACCAGTAAAGAGATTGTGCAGAGAACAGGCTACGATGTTCGGGTCACCGTCCTGGGACATCTTCAAAGAGGAGGTTCCCCCATTGCCCTGGATAGAATCTTAGCCAGCCGCCTTGGGGCAGCGGCAGTGGAGATGCTCATAAAGGGAAGAGGCAACCTAATGGTTGGAGTAGAGAGCAATAAAATAAAGGCCCATCCCTTAGAGTATGCCTGGAAACGTAAGAAGAAGATAGACCGCAGTTTCTATAAGTTAACCCAGATCTTAGCCATTTAACTAATGAGATGTGGACTATCCCTATTTATTATTTTAATTGGTAAACGGCAGTGAAGGGGACTCCATTGTAGAAAGTGCTTCCCTCCACAATTGGTTCCTTGTTGCGATAGAGCTCCCATATCTTCTCATCGAAGAATCCCTGCCGGCAGTTAAGGACTAAATAATCAGCCTCCTCCATTGGGACCACTTCCACATTTGGGGTGAGGAGGCCGGAAAGCCTTAGGAGGGGGACGACATTAGAGCCAACCGGAAAGAAGCTCACTTTGCCTCCCTTCTCATTCAGGTAATTAAGGACATCTTGAGTGCAGGTATCTCCCCAGTAGGTAGTCTCAAAACCCAATCTCCTTGCTCCTTTTAGTCCTCCCACCAGGCAGTTATAGTAGGATAACTGATGAGGATGAATGGCTATTAGCGGCAGAGCACTTACCATTATGATTAACAGAGCAAGGATTAAAGGGAGGGATGTGAATTTCCTTAAAGGAAGAGACCTCCTCTTATGAAATTTTCTTAAGAGGAGACCTCCCACGCTCTCAGTTAGCCATTCCAGACCAATGCCGGACAGAATAGCTAAGAAAGGAAAGGCAGGCAGGAACAGTCTCACTCCATCATATTTGGGTGTGTTTGGTAAGGCCATTATGAAGAGGGGGAAGAGGGCATTGAAGACCAGTAGCATGCCTATTTT
>JAGMAN010000085.1 GCA_023130215.1 bacterium | reverse complement strand
TTTAGAGCTAAATATTCAAGAATACGATAAGGAGTATCCACCCAGAGCCATGGCCAGATGGCCAGGAAGATAAGAGGGGAGATGAAGACCATAGCCATCAGGTTATTGGCATACTGCCTGCGGCAGTAGAGATGAGCCCAGATGAAGAGTGGAAGAGGAAGAAAAAGAGCGTTCAGCTTGGTGGAAAGAGCTAAACCAAAGAATAGGCCAGTGAGCAAGCTCCATCTCCAGCTATTTAACCCTCTTATGAAGGAAAAGACTACCAAGACTGACATTAAAGACATAGGTATATCCAGAGAGGCTAAATGAGCATGACCGAAAAGACGAGGCATGACCATTAGAGAAAGAGCTGAGAGGAGAGCACTCTTCCAGCTGCATATTCCACGGGTAAGAACATAGACCATAATCAGGAGGAGGGAGAAACTGAAAGCCACTGAAAGCCGGGCGGAGGCAATGAGACCGGCTATTCTGTGGAATATGACGATGGTCAGCCCACTCAGTAATTTAGCAAAAGGAGGATGTTCCCTGGTAGCCATCCAGTGTCTGGTGATTGCTTCGCTGGAGAGAGCTTCCCCTCGGCCAATCTCGCGGAACCAGTCAAGGTAGCTCAGGCTGGAGGGAATGAAGTTAGCCTCATCCCAGGTAAGGCCAGGACCATTTACAGTGAAGGCTACCGAAAGGAAGCCAAGGACGCCCAAGAGAAAGGCTATCCAGAAATCTCTCGTCTGCATGATGCTCAGTCTCCTTTCTAAGTCTAACCCCCATTTAATGTCCTGTCAATCCATTTGCCCATTTCCATTTCCATTTTTCTTGACAGTTATAAAGGGACAGCTATATAATAGTGAGCACGGAAGGCTAACAGTTTGTATTTTTGATACTTTTTTAGAAGGAGGTGGGAGGCCATCGCACAATTTATGAACTTGTTAGGATTGCCTTTGATTCTGGGTGGGGCAGCTATTCTCCTCATTATTGGTTACCTGGCCAGGAAGTTTCTGGCTGAGAAAAAGGTGGAACGAGCTGGAGTCTTAGCTAAGAGGATTATTGCTGAAGCAGAGAAGGAAGCTGAAGCCAAGAAGCGGGAGGCTGGCCTTGAAGCCAAGGACGAACTCTACCGGACAAGGGCTCGATTTGAAAATGAGACCAGAGAGCGGCGCCAGGAGCTGCTCAGGCTGGAAAGACGATTAGGGGAAAGGGAGGCTAACCTGGACCGCAAAGTGGACATCTTAGAGAAGAAAGAACGGCAGATCTCTGAGAGAGGCCAGCAGATTACCTCCCGGGAGAGGTCATTGATAGACAGGGAGAAAGAACTCAGGAGCGTCCTTAATGAGGAGAAGGAGAAGCTTCAGCGAATCTCAAGCCTCAGCCGGGAGGAGGCAAGACGGCTACTACTTCAGAGGATGGAAGATGAGGTCCGACAGGAAGCGGCGGTCCGGCTGAAGAGGATTGAGGATGAGACCAGGCAAACGGCCGAGAAGAAGGCCAGAGAGATCATAACCCTGGCCATCCAGCGCTGTGCCGCTGACCAGGTGGCTGAGTCAACAGTCACAGTAGTCTCTCTTCCCAACGACGAGATGAAGGGGAGAATTATTGGTCGGGAAGGGAGGAATATAAGGGCTTTGGAGGCGAGCACCGGTATAAATGTCATCATTGATGATACTCCTGAGGCAGTCACTTTGTCCGGATTTGACCCGGTCCGAAGAGAAATAGCCAGGCTCGCCCTGGCGAAGCTGGTCGCTGACGGAAGGATTCATCCAGCCCGCATTGAGGAAGTAGTGAATAAGGTCCGTAAGGATATGGAGGTAAATATCCGGGAAGTGGGCGAACAAGCCGCTTTTGAAGCAGGAGTGCATGGCTTGCATCCGGAAGAGATAAAGCTTCTTGGTCGGCTTAAGTATAGAACCAGCTATGGCCAGAATGTTCTTCAGCACTCCAAAGAGGCAGCCTATTTAGCAGGGATGATGGCTTCCGAATTAGGAACAGACCCCAAACCGGCAAAGAGGGCCGGACTGCTTCATGACATTGGCAAGGCGGTTGACCATGAAGTGGAAGGGCCTCATGCTCGCATTGGAGCTGATCTTGCCAGAAGGTATGGGGAGACTACTCAGATTATCCATGCTATAGTCTGCCATCATGAAGAAGAGGAAGCAAAGACTGTCCTGGCAGTGCTTATCCAGGCCGCTGATGCCGTTTCTGCCTCGAGGCCAGGTGCTCGAAGGGAGACCCTGGAGGCTTACGTCCAGCGCCTGGAGAAATTAGAGAAGATCGCTGACTCCTTCCAGGGTGTTGAGAAGGCTTACGCCATCCAGGCTGGTCGGGAGGTTCGAGTCATGGTAGAACCGGATAGAATCAGCGATGCCGAATCAGTTAGCCTGGCCCGTGAGATTTCTAAGAAGATCCAACAGGAGATGAAATACCCGGGCCAGATCAAGGTAATTATTATCAGAGAGACAAGGGCAGTAGACTATGCCAGGTAGATGGTAAGGGTATGAAGGTTCTATTTATCGGAGATGTAGTCGGGAAGGCGGGCCGCCGTGCGGTCCGACAACTTCTTCCCAGGATAAAACGAGAGAGGGAGGTTGATTTGACCGTGGCCAATGGGGAGAATGCGGCTGGTGGAACAGGAATTACTCCAAAGATTGTTGATGAGCTTTTCTCTCAAGGAATAGATGTTATTACCTCAGGCAATCACCTCTGGGATAAGAAAGAGATTATGCCCATCATTGATAAGGAGCGAAGGCTCCTACGCCCGGCTAATTATCCGCTCGTGGTGCCCGGATTTGGCTCTGTGGTAGTAGAGACCTCAAGTGGTTTGAGAGTAGGGGTTATCAATCTGGCTGGCCGGGTCTTCATGTCAACCTTAGAATGTCCATTCCTGACGGCCGAGAGGGAGATAAAGAAGCTAAGAACGGAGACCCTTGTCCTCATTGTGGATATGCATGCTGAAGCCACTTCAGAGAAGATTGCCCTGGGGTGGTTCTTAGATGGTAAAGTGAGCGCTGTGGTGGGAACCCATACCCATGTCCAGACCGCTGATGAGAGGATACTTCCCCGGGGGACTGCCTATATTAGTGATATCGGTATGGCCGGTTCTATGGATTCAGTCATCGGGGTAAAGACTGATATGGTTTTGCACCGTTTCCTCACTCAACTCCCGGTCCGCTTTGAGACAGCCGGGGAGGATGTCCAACTCTGTGGCGTTATCCTTGACCTGGACCCAGCTACCGGAAAAGCCACTTCCATAGAGCGGGTTCAAATGAAGTTAGAGCCGGAATATGAATAATATGAATGGGGAAGAAAGACGGGTTTGGACAGTAACTGAACTGACCCGTAGCATTAAGTCAATCTTAGAGAAGAGTTTCCCTGAGGT
>JAGMAN010000084.1 GCA_023130215.1 bacterium | reverse complement strand
CCCAGCTTTCTACTAGAATCCTTCCTTCGGCGGTACGTGAAGACAATGATCTTCTTACCCTTCCCTTGCCGCACTACTTCTGCGATTACCTTTGCCTGCTCTATCTTGGGTCGGCCAACAGCAACTTCTCCCTGCCCCGCAACCAGAAGGATATCATTAAACTCCATCCTCTGACCGACTTCCACATCAAGTTTCTCAACTTTAATCAGGTCTCCCTCTGAGACCCGATGCTGCTCGCCGCCGATTTCAACAATAGCATACATGGTAGAAACCTCTCTTTAGTGTAAGAATAATATCATGGAACTTACTCTGTGTCAAGACCCGTTAGAATCTACGGGTCAAGCTCCTCCCCCATCTTTGAGAGAAATTTAACATCCTCTAAATGTAGATCCCTGTCCTCTTCAACCACCACTTGCTTTCGGAACTGCCTCTCCAATTTAGAGATGCTTTCCTTGGCTTCATTTAGAAGATGGGAAACAACCTGCGGATGAGCTCTAATCACTATTTCCTTCTCTGCCGACCGGGAAAAGAGCCTCCGCAGCTTCCTCTGGGCGCCGATGCTGACAGTAACTGTAGACTTAACTACCCCTCGACCTTGACAGTAAGGACAGGACTGGCATAAGGTCCGGGATAGATTTTCCCTTATTCTCTGCCTGGTCATCTCCACCAATCCTAATGGACTATACTGAAGAATTTCTGTTTTTGAGCGGTCACGCTTGAGAGCTTCTTCCAGTTTTCTTAAAACCTTCTTCCTGTTCTTCTGCAATTCCATATCAATGAAATCAATGATAATAATCCCACCTATGTCCCGAAGCCGTAGCTGCCTGGCAATTGCAGAAGCCGCCTCTAAATTTATCCGAAGAGCTGTCCCCTCCAAACTCTCCCGGCCGACATATTTTCCGCTATTCACATCAATGGTTGTGCCTGCTGTTCCTTCCTCAATGACCAGATTCCCTCCGCTCTTTAACCAGGCTTTGTTTCTTAGTGCCCCTTCTATTTCTTTTTCCAAACCATAAGAAGAAAATAGTGGATCCTGGCCTCTATAGATTTCCACCCTCGGCCTTAAATCGGGGAGGAAAGTCTTTAAGAATCTCTTTAGCGCAGATCCCTCCTCTTTAGAGTCAATCACCACTCTATTAATGTCGGAGTAAAAAAAGTCCCTGGCTACCCGGCAAATCAATCCTAATTCCTGATGGATAAGCTTCGGGGCTCGGCATCTCCGGGCTATTTTTTCTATTCTGCGCCAAAGATGGATCAAATACCTGATATCGGCAAGAAATTCTTTTCTCCCCTTTCCCTCCCCCGCGGTGCGGAGGATAAAACCCATACCGGCCGGACGCAGTTTTTTGAGGAGCCCCCTCAGCCTTTCCCGCTCCTTCTCATCGGCAATCCTGCGAGAAACTCCGATATGCTCCACCGTTGGCATAAGGACCAGGAATCTACCCGGCAGACTTATGTGGGAGGAGATGCGAGCTCCCTTAGTTCCCATTGGCTCCTTAATCACCTGCACCAATATCTCCTGTCCTTTCTTCAACATATCTTCTATGGACAGGCGGAGATGAGTTCTCTTATCAGACTTTGATTTGGTAGCTTCTTCCTCCCCATAAGTGGCTACCATCTCCTCAAAGATGTCCACCTCCTTAGCCACATCAGAGACATACAAGAAGCCGCTTTTCTCCAGGCCGACATCAACGAAGGATGCCTCCATACCCGGCAAGATGCTCTCTACCCTTCCCTTATAAATATTGCCGGCAATTCCTCTGCGTCCCTTGCGCTCAACGAAAAATTCCTGCAGGACCTTATCTTCCAGAAGAGCTATCCTTACTTCGCTCTCATCCACACTAATGACAACTTCTTTATACATTATACCCACAAAAAAATACACCATCAAGACCCATTAGAAATGAAACTTCCTAACCGGCCAAGGTGTAATGCAGAGTTAAATTAGTAAACTAAAGTGATTTGCGTATGGAATCACCTATAATATCTAAAATTTGTAAAATGTTTAAAGGCTTTGATCCAAAGACAGTCTTTGGAGTATGCGAGTGAGTTTGATTAATCTTAGCTTCTACCTTGGCGATGTATTCTGAAATCATATTCTCAACTGGCGCAGAAGAGATAATTCACGATTGATTTCGGAAAAGGCTTCATAAACAAAAAGCCAATCGAACCACTTTTGGTCATCACCAAGTTGGCCTGAGTTGTATTTCTTGATAAACTGTTTACTGGACATCCTGTATTTTGCCTCAAATGCTCTCAGGCGGTTTTTATAACCGTCATAGTTAGATTTTAAGATCCGTCTCTTTAGGTTAATACTTGACTTTACAATGTCGAGAGCATCATCTGCCATAGTTAGAGTCTGCATTGATTACACCTCCTCTGTGATGCGGGGTTAGAAAACCCCGCCTATCCGAATTTCGTAAAGCCCCATTTCCAAATCACAGTAGCTCCTGCTATTTTCTCCTCTCCAGGCGTCTTTCTGCTCTTTGCAGATACTTGCGGGCACCGCGGTGGGTGGGCTCCAGTTCCAGAACACGATTGAATTGCTCAATAGCTTCCTCATATTTCCTTTCCCGGCAGTAGCTCTTGCCCGCCTGGTAAATGCCCTTAATCACCTCTTTCTTAACTTCCTCCATTCTTCTTCTTTCCGGAAACTCTGACTTTATCAGCCTCAGCCGGTCGCCTTCAGCCATTTCGCCAACTTTGACCACGTGTGGGGTAACGAAAATGAGAAGGTCTAAGGTGATGCCTGTTACAGTCTTGCCGCCGAAGAAATATCCCAAGAAGGGGATATCTCCTAACAGAGGGATCTTCTTGCTTGTTTCCCCTCTCTTCTCCTTCAGTAATCCTCCAATTACTAATGTATCGCCATCTTTGACCATAACCTGGGTCTCTGCCTCTCGTGTGCTGTATCTGGGTATGTCAACACTTCCCTGACCACCGAGAGCAAAAGTAACAACATCAGTTATGCTCCACTCGTTTATCTCTGGATGAATTTTAAGTGAGACATAGCCCTGCTTATTCACATTGGGAGTTACAGTTAGCTTTATCCCAAGGTCCTTATACTCAAAATCGGTGATTTCCCAGTAACCTACCTCCGCGTTGTAGGTGTATTGTGGAATAGGGTATTTATCACCCACATTAATCATCGCTTTCTGATTGTTCAGGGTAGTAATCCTGGGATGGGAGAGTATCCTTGTATCCGTCTTTGAGTTCAATAGCTGTAATACAGCCTTGAGGCCGGTAGCATCTAAATATCCAAATCTAAATTCACCAGCCGCAGTAGTATCAGCGGCAGTGCCACTTGGCGCAGGAATCTCACCGGGTAGCCATTTGCTCTCCTCCTTCGTCTCAAAGGGAAAGGTCAGAGCACGCCTTGCCCCGGCAGCCGTTCCAACAATGTCCCAATTTATACCCAGTTTATCTGTTGGCTCAATTTTTGTCTCTATTATCCTGGCCTCGATCATCACCTGCACCGTCTCCGCATCCAGTTCCTTCATTATCTCCTCTATCTTCGTCAGATTACTGGGGATATCGGTGATGATTAAAGCATTCGTTCTTTCATCCGTTTTTATCTTTCCCCGCTCGGAGAGAATCCCTTTTACCGATTCCTGGATAGTGGACGCGGTAGCGAAATTGAGAAAGTAGGTCTTGGTCTGCAAATCTTCTTCCTTTAATTTCCCAACGGTAGTTACTCTGATAATATTCTCCTCCCTCACATAGGCGAAGCCGTAGGTTTTGAGGATTGTGGCCAGGGCCGTTTCCCAGGGAACATCCTTGATGCGAACCGATACCGATCCCTGCACCTCAGGACCGGGAATGATATTAATATTAGCACTGGTAGCTATGAGGCGAAGGACATTCTTGATATCAGCATCCTTGATGTTGATGCTAATGAGAGCTTCTTCTTTAACTCCAGTTGAGTATTTTTTCTCCCCCACTACCTCCTGCCCGAAAGCCCGGTTAATCCACCAGGGCAACGATAAACAACAACTAACCAGTCCAAACAAGATAACTACAGCTATGCCTCTACCGACAACGAGCCGTTTGCTATTGACCATTTTTTCTCCTTACTTTAGCCTGAGGATGGATTGCTCCTCCCCATAGCGTAAAATCACCCGGTCTTCTTTAATCTCTACTACCTCAGCACCCTCAATCTTATCTCCCTCACCCACAATCTTATCATTTATGATAGCCATGGGAGACGCTGGGTCCCAAAATATACCCTCCAGGGAAAGCCAGGCCAACTTCGGTCCCTCCTCCAGCCCGGCCAGGGGAACGAGGGGGTCCCGCTTTCCCTGACTGTCATAAATAAATGGCCTGGTAGCAGGTATTTCAAACTCAACCTTCTTCGCCATTTTCTTCTTTTCCTTGGCTTCCTGGGGGAGTTCCCCTTTTCTCCCACAACTCAACCCGCTAAGCATAAGGGAAAATATCAGAAAGCATAGAGCGCAACATTTTGTCATATTGCCCCCCTGGAGACAAAGGTGCTAACTGTCAATTTTATATTATGCTTGAGCACATTTTCAGGATTAGAACTTACCTGGATATCATCCACTTTGATAAAGCGACCCGAGCTCTCCAGCTTATTAATAAAGCGACCCAATTCGTGATATCCACCCTCCAGGTCCAAGCTCCTCCAGTAACGGCGGTAGTGCTGGCTCTCCTCAGATTCTTCTGACCCAACCGAGATGATCTTAATCTGCGAATGTTCAGCTATCTCATCTAACTCTCTAAATAGTTTAGGAACCTCTCTTCGCTCAGGAAGCTTATCCTCATACCTCTTTATTCGTCTTTCCATCTGAACAATTTCCTGCCGATATTTCTCCTCATCCTTTATCAACCCCTTGGCTTCTTCCACCGCCGCTCTCTTCTCCTTGAGTTCTACTGAGGTGGTCCTCCAGCTAACCACTCTACTCTTTATCAGGAAAGAGAGGAGCACCGCTACTATTATGTATGCGACGGCGAAACCAGCCATCTGCTTCTTATCTAATCCAGCCAAATCAAACTTCATTTTCCCTCATTAAACTGACAACTTAGCTCAAAGTGCATTATCTCTGAACCGCCCATCCTGTCCCGGCGGATGGAGCCACATTGTTCAACACTAAGGAAATCGGCACAGAAAGAGCTATCATTTCTTATCCTGTCCATAAAATCGCCTACCAACTTCAACTCCCCTGTCTCTTCTTTGCCTTTAGAGATAGCTATCCCCTTGATAGCTAAGAATTTTTCCCTCTTGGCCTTCTCCTCACTTGAACTCTTCCCCAGCGACCTCTCCTCTACGAAGATAGAGGTTATCCAGACCTGACGGGGGATGATGTTACTCAGCTCGTTAAGCTTGCGAGCCCAGAGTACTCTATTATCTACTAACTGTTCAATAATAGCCATTTTCTTCCCCAACTTCTGTTTTTCCTTCTTGAGTTGGGCAATCCTGTCGCTCTCTGGCTGTAAGCTTCTAAGTTGCTCCTCTGCCTTTTGGAGATTTCGCCTCTTCAGATGTGTGCTTGTGGCAAAAACGAGGCAGGCGAGGAGGAGGAGAGTTAATACTCCGCCACCTACCAGTAGAAATGTAGTTGGGGGCAGTTCCACCCTTTTCCTTTTCTCTCTCAGGGAAACCGGAAGGAGGTTTATTTCAATCATTAGGAGACTCTCCTCAAAGCTAAGCCAATCCCCACAGCTAACAGGGGAACCGCATCAGTTAATGTTTCTTTATCTATGTCAGAATTGATTCCCAATCCATCCAGAAAGTTCCAGATCTCCGTTGGTATGCCCAGAGCCTGAGTCAGGAACTTATCCAGATTCTTAAGCCGGGCACTTCCCCCGCTGAAGAGAATTCTGTTAGTAGTCCTTTCCAGAGCCTGGTTCTCATAGTAGTCAAAAGAGAGACGCAGCTCACTAACCAGGTCTTTCAGGACAGGGTTTAGCGCCTGGGACACCTCGTTATCTCCCCCGGCTTCACCCTCCTCTTTCTTCAACTTCTCAGCCTGAGATGGGTCTAAATTGAGACTGTTTTGAATAGCCTCGGTGAGATTATTCCCCGCCAGGGAGATATCCCGGGTAAAGCAGGAGACACCCTCTCGGACAATGTTTATGTTGGTCAGCTTGGCCCCCATATTGACCAGGGCAATTGTCTCTTCCTTGTTTCTCTCCCCCTTGATAGCCTCAAGGGTGTTAACGAGGGCAAATGAATCAACATCAATGATTGCTGGCTTAAGTCCGGCTGACTGAATGAGTTTAAGGTGATTGTCAATCAGGTCATTGCGCGCGGCTACCAACAACACATTCATTTTCTTGGAATCAGATGCATGTTCCAGTATCTGAAAGTCTAAGGTGACTTCCTTTATATCAAAGGGGATATGTTGTTCAGCTTCATACTTAATGGCATTCTCTGCCTCTTCCCTTGACATCTTAGGCAGCTCAATGTGGCGGACGATGACCGACTGGCCGGAGACAGCCGTCACTACCCGGTCGGTCTCTATCTTACTTTCTCCCATAACTCTCTTAATAGCCTCCGTCCCCGCATCCTCACCTCCGGAGGAGCCTGGTGCTATCTCAGTTAAAGCGAAGCCGGCCAGCTCTTTGCCTTCCGGGCTCTCTTTTATTTCCACCACCTTTACCGTGTGGCTACCAATATCTAATCCAACTACATTTTTAGGCTTAGATTTAGCAAACATTGTCCTTTTCTCGTTTAATCCTATCACAATTAGAGGCTTCTGTCACCAAAGATTCGCTTTAGTGCTACTAAGGCGAAATGGGTTGAGGCCTTTTCACTTTGCGTCATTCATTGCCGGGTGCCGATGGCTACGAAACTCTCGCGACAATTTTTCAGACTTCCTTTTTGTGTATTCTAATTGTTCTTGGGTGGATAAGCTTTTTGTTTGCTCATATTGTTTGTCGCGTATCCTTCTAACCAATTCAATCGTTTTGACTGTCACGGGTCGTCACCTCCCTTGGGGAATAGATTGATATTGTCTTATAGCCCTTTTCAAGGTTTACCGCATTAAATTGCCTGATTTTATCAAAACGCACAACATGGCGGAAGTTCCAACTCACTAAAATATCTACCCCTGCTATAGTCGCTATGGCAATGTGGCGCGCATCGTTTCTGTAGTTTGGAGATAGGATACCATGACTTAAATATGTATCAGCAAGGTTTATGGCTTCGGGGTCTAATTCAAAGAACTCATGCTCACAGTTTCTGAATTCCCTGTATGCTTTTTTAACATCCTCGGGAGCGTCTTCAATCTCTGCATCTGTGAGCCTGGAGATAACCAGAGAAAATATGCCTATTTTAAAATCCGACAGAAGCCCTTTAGACCATTTTTTAAATTCTGGGTCGTAGCAACCGCCAATTACAGAAGTGTCAACATAAATCCGGGTTTTCTTCATGGCAACCCCCATCTTTGGCACAATATATTACCAAAAATCATTTCCAATGGCAAGGAAAATCTCCAAAAGGAATCTCCAAAAGGAATTTCGGCAGAAAAAATGGAAATTGTACTATTTATCCTAACCTTATCCTTATAGCTCATGCCCCTTTGAGACTTTCAGGCTACAGGTAGGGTCTGTACCTATATTCCCGTATGTATAGGTACCGTCACTGGGACAGCTTGGCGCTCCACCTTTCATATAAGTGTTAATCTGTGCATCTGTTACGCTAGCGCCAGAGGAAAGATTGTAATCTAAGGCATATTGTTCCTTGGCTGCATCTATCTTCATCAGGTTACCTATGCAAGCCTTCTTCCTTGCCGTGTTAGCCCCTTTTAAGAAGTTGGGAATAGCAATAGCGCTCAATATCGCTATTATGATAACTGTTATCATAACCTCTATTAATGTAAATCCTGTTAGATAGCCTTTCTTTTTAATAATTTCCATTCCAGGCACCTCCCAATCTCTATATAAATACACCTCACGCGATGTAAATCGTCAAGTCCTTATATCTCATGCCAGTTACTTGTTGTAACAGTCCAGTTGGACTCCGCTTCAGGCATACCAGGAGGCAGATTGCCCAATAAGCTAGGGACATAGTAAATCTTTGGTACCTGGGATCCCATATTAAAATAATTGGCTACGAATGTGCCAGCAATATCATTCTGCATTGCACTAGTGATCGTACCCTCAGCATAGAATGCCCCTGTCATCTTAAGTTGGGCATCGCCTGGGCTGGCAAGGTTCATATCTCCATCGGCAACTAGACCAAGACAATGTGTGTCAGGGAATGTCCGTATTGCTGCATCATACTTCGAAAGCAAGTCACCATGAACCTCGATATTATCCGTAAAGATAGTTCCTTTGCCGGTATATTCGATGTCTACATTATTACTGAGATCGAAATTAGCACCGAGAGAGAAATCACCAACTGTATCAGCATCTGTACCGTCGTATATACGCACGATACCGCTGATGTTAAGGATAGATGTGGCTTGAACCCAACTAATGCTTCCTTTGGCATCAGAGTAACTGAAGTCGGGGGTGGTCGAGTTTATATTTGAAAGCGTATCTTCGCTTATGGAGAGTGATTCATCAGTCAAGTGCTCCCGATAAGAGGAGTCGCTATCATAAGCGTCGTCTAAACTTGGAAATGCGGCCGCCTTGCCTAAATCATAGGCATTGGTTGTTCCATTATCAGAGCTGACATTGCTTGCTCCCTTATTTCCTCCAAATCCATCATAGTAAGTGCCAGCTGCATTGTCTCCATCATATGAATCCACATCTACATAACAGCCATCTATCGTCTCTTTAATGTTTTGGGCATCACCTGGTACATCGGGTTCGCCTATCACGGAAGCGCCACCAAGGTCCACCCGGCCTTTTTTGACCCTGAACGTAGAACTCAGGCTATCCACCGTTTCACCTCCAAAGGTGACCGTAGGGCAGTCAGGGATTCTGGAGGATAACTCTGCTGGTAGGCCGTCATAATTATTCCCTATCCCCGCTCCTCCAGTTAGATCTATAGCAACGTCTGTTGAGGCAAGGTCAGTGCCCAGGATATGGACTGAGCCGTGGATGAAGACACCTCCAGTTACGGTAGTACTGCCCGACCCAGCTCCAGCAAAGACGGCATTATTCCAGGGAGAGATATTACTTGCTTTTACATCGGCCTGGATGGTCCTGGTCCTTGAGCCCACAGTCCCGCTTGATTTTACCCGGATCTCATCGGTTGTGGTACCTACATTCTTTAGGCTAACAGTATAGGTGCCGTCGCCTAATGAGGAGGAATAAAGGGGATAGAAGCTACTTGAATTAGGTCCTGCGCTTGTGCCATTTATATCGCCGTCATTCCAGTTGTCGTCGCCATCATCAGCCTCGAACTCTTCCTTTAAATCATATAGTGCTCTATTCAAACCTGCCTGGGCAAGATAGAAGGCCTTTGTCGATTCAATCCTCCGCCTGGTAGTATATATCTCATTCTTGCTAAATGTCATAAAGGCGGTTATTCCAATGCCTAAGACCAATATAATGCACATCACAGAGATAAAAACTACTCCCTTCTTGTTCACTTTTCTCACCACCTCAATTCCGTATGGTAACATCCGTTTTTAGAGTTATATTTACATCCTTATTCCCGACAGTCCGCGACATCGTAAAGTCTATGGTGAGCCTTTCGCTACCGTGTTTCGTAAATGTCAAATTGCTTATATCTTCCGCGAGCGTGGATTCAGCAGACCCGTCCCAATATTTAATTTCTGACCCGCTTCCGGAGCCGCTCCGATAAAACCTCCTATTTATGTTAGTAGGTATATCTATTCCGGTAAATTCTACTCCGTAATTTTCAGCGGGCGGGTAGTAATTTATTGTCTTGGAATCCCTGATCCCATAGACCCCTTTCTCTACCCCTTTTATCATCTTCTGCATAACGATACTGGCATTCTGCTGCAGGCGACCCTGCACAGTAGACTCATGCCAGACTGTCTCAGACGCAAGATAGAGAGTTGTGGCAGCTATTAGGACTATAATTATGATTACAGAGACCACCAAGACCTCTACTAAGGTAACCCCATCCTCTCTCATTCCTTGCGAAAGTAAGTGATTAACTCCTCACTTACCCCCTGCTCACCTCCTCCCCAAGAGCGTTCTGTCCATTTGATTTTAACGGTTACAGATTTATAGAGTCCGTCCGCGCCGGCGATAGCACTCACTGGTAATGGTGGCCTGGCTAACCTGGTGCCAATAAGATCATCGGATGTGGTCGTGGTGCCAGCATCATCTATGGTGACAGGTTCCTCTGGGTAATTACTGTTGGTGATGCTTCCATAACTTACATCCTGTAAGTACTCCATCGTCTGCTGAAGAAGGCATGCTACCTCCAGTCTATGTCTTGCCCTTACGATATTCGCCTTTCCCATAACAAAGGCACCCAGTATCCCGATCAAGGCAATCCCCAGGATTAACATGGACATTACAACCTCTATCAGCGTAAATCCTTTCCGCTCCATAACTATTCCCCTTCTCACCTTAATTATACCCAAAATAGCTGATTTTGTCAATTCTCTTGTCCCTGTCCTTTGGAAATGGGAAGGGATTAAAAAAAGGAGGTATGGCTTTCCATAACCTCCTTTTTTTGGCTTATGAGTCGTAACTATTCACCTGCAGCAGTAACGTCGGGATGGTCGCCCTCGCTACATGCTACCGTTAAGATCTCATTTGACTCAGTGTAGGTATAAGTACCCGCGGATGGGCAACTCGGGAACTCCTTAATGTAACCAGTCCCATCAGCAGGAGCTAGATAACCCGCAATGGTACTGGCCCCGTAACCTGCAAAGGCAGTCATATCTATGTTATACTCCATAATGTAGCTCTCTGCTGCCCTGGCAATTTGAGTCCTATTGGCTACACAGGCACCTACCCTGGCCCGATTTCGGTACTTGACAAAGTTGGGGATGGCAATAGCGGCCAGGAGAGCAATGATAGCCACCACGATCATAATCTCAATCAGCGTAAAACCATTTCTCTTTAGCTTCATCTTGATTCACCTCCTCACTTTTTCTCTTCTTGTATTCCTCTTTACCCAGTAATATTACTTGCAAGTTTTGTGCCACTTGTTTTCATCTTTCTCAAAGTCAACTTCTCTTTAATTAACTAATTGAATTTTCGTGACTTATGTTTATATGCTCCTCTTTCATTAGCCATGCAGTTCATCTGACATTGTAAAAATTTTTGCAGATGTAAAAATATTTTTACTACAGTCTATACTTCTTTACTTTATACTGAAGGTCCTGGCGGGAGAGGCCAAGTCTTTTTGCAGTTTGATATTTATTTCCATCAACTTCTCTCAGTGTCTCATTGATAAGACTACACTCAAACTCCTCCACCAAATCCCGCAAAGAACCCCCCTCAGCCTTCTTCTTGCTTCCCTTTTGGATCTCCTCCGGCAGGTCTGAGGGAGAAATAGAGGTATTATCGGATAGAGCCACTGCCCTCTCCACCACATTCTCCAATTCTCTCACATTGCCAGGCCAGTGGTACCTGCAGAGAATCTTTATCGCTTCCGGGGAAGCTGTCTTAGTTGGATGGTCAACCGACGCTCCCCGAAAGGGGAGCACTCCTTCGTGTAAATTGCTTGACTGATATTTCCTCAGAAAATGCTCAACTAAGAGAGGAATGTCTTCCCTCCTTTCTCTTAAGGGTGGAAGGTGAAGGGGAATAACACTAAGGCGATAGAAGAGGTCTTTCCGAAATCCGCCTCGGCGGACAGCTCCTTCCAAATCTGTATTGGTAGCGGCAATTACTCTCACATCTACCTTGATTCCCTCTGTGCCTCCTACTGGACGCAACTCTCTTTCCTGAAGAACCCTGAGGAGTTTCATCTGGATAGCCGAACTGGTCATTCCTACCTCATCCAGGAAGATAGTTCCTCCCTGAGCTATCTTAAATAGTCCTTCTTTCGCCTTAAAAGCTCCGGTAAAAGCTCCTTTCACATGACCAAAGAGTTCACTCTCCAATAAACTCTCAGGGAGCGCTCCGCAATCAATAGCCACAAAGGGATTATCCCGCCGAAGACCTCTATGGTGGATAGCTCGAGCTACCAACTCCTTCCCGGTGCCGCTTTCCCCACAGATAAGGACAGTGCTATTGGTCTTAGCAATCTTGTCTATCCTCTCATATACCTCTTTCATTCTCTTGCTCTCACCAACAATATCCTGGTAATCTAACTTTCGGTCCTCCGGGTATCCTATCGCCGGGCGAGTGCGGTCAAGAAAGCGGGAGATAATACTATTCAGCTTAGCCACCTCCTCTAAGATAGCTTCGGTCAAAGGCTCTCTTTGCCCTTGTTCCTT
>JAGMAN010000083.1 GCA_023130215.1 bacterium | reverse complement strand
CAGCACTCCTTCGTGTAAAACCTTCACTGAGTTGGTGAGTGACTGCAGGGGATGCCCTATTTCCTGAGCCATTCCAGAGGCTATCTCCCCCACTGCCGCTAATCTATCTCGCTGTCTGATCTCTTCCTCCATATACTTTATCTTGGTGAGGTCATTAAAGATAATGATGGCTCCGCTTATTTTTCCCCACTCATCTTTTAATAAGGAGGCAGTAAAACCGATGGGGATTTCCCTTCCTCCCTCTCCCTTTATCCTGGTCTCGTGAGCCAGTCCATCGCCACTTATCTTCACGATGTTAGCAAACTCAAATTCAGCGCCTTTCTCCCCCATCGCCTCCGATAAGAGTGAACCCCTGAGCTTCTCCCCGCTCTGACCAACTATTCTCCCCACCGCTCTATTGACCTGAATGATGTGACCTTCCCGATCAACAACTACTATTCCGCTGGTCACATTCTCCAAAATATCATCAGTAAAAGTGCGAAGCCTGGTTAACTCTCTTCCGGTCCCGGCCAATCTCTCAGCTAAATAACCGCTCAAGAGGGCCACAAGATAAAAGACAATCAGTCGGACGCTTGCCAGGTATAAGAGGTAACTGCCGTTCTCCTTCGGCCCCTGGTAGAACTCGACTCCCAGGAGGACACTGTAGAAGAGGGCGCATAGGGAGGCAGCTGCTATACTTGCTCCTGGAGCAATGAAGATGCCAGCTGAAATAACGGTTAGAGGATACAGGAAAATGTATACGCTCTCTACTGCATTAGTATAATGGACCAGGCCAGTTACTATCCCTACATCAAGGAAGATCTGGAGGTAAGCTAATAACTTCAAAGATCTTCTTCGCTCCAGCCAGAGGTGGTAGAATATAGTCAAGATGATAGTAATGGCAATCAGGACATAGAATGGGCTTCTGGCCATTTGCCAGACCATAGCCTCCACGGTCAGCATCACTATCAGGACGACTAATCTTATGATTATAAGCCACCTCAACTCCTTAAATAGTTTGTCGACCCCTTTATCCTTCACAGGCATCCTCTACATCTGAATGAGCTCGCCCATCTTAAATATGGGAAGGAATATAGCTAAAACGATGCCTCCAATGACCAATCCCAGGAAGACGATGATCAAGGGCTCGATCATAGAGGTTAGGCCTGAGACAGCCGCACTCACCTGCTCATCATAGAAATCGGATATTTTCCCGAGCATCTCTTCTAAGGCTCCAGTCTGTTCCCCCACCGAAATCATCCGCACCACCATAGGTGGAAATACACCACTCTCACCCAATGGCCCGGCGATACTCTCTCCTTCCCTGATGCTTGAGCGCACACTATTCAGCGCTTGCTCCACCACCTTGTTATCAGCTGTTTTACCAACAATCTCTAAAGACCCTAAGATAGGCACCCCACTCTTAAGCAAGGTAGATAAAGTTCGGGAAAATTTCGAAATGGCTACTTTCCGTAAGAGAGACCCAAATACAGGTAGGTTGAGAGTAAGTCTATCCCACTTCAGCCGGCCAGCATCTGTTCGCAGGTAGCGACGAAAGAAGTAGATAGCTACTCCCATTCCTGCCAAAATAAATACAATGTACTTTCGTGCCAACTTACTGATGTTAATCAAAATCTGGGTGGGCAGGGGCAACTGGCCGCCGAAATCAGAAAAGATTGCCTCAAAAGATGGGACTACTACTACTACCATAAAGAACACTACCAGAATGGCCACCACCGTGATGATAGCTGGATAGATAAGGGCGGACTTCACCTTTCTCCTTAAGGCAGTAGATGCCTCCAAATAGCTGGCCACTCGATCCAGGATCTCGTCAAGCATCCCGCTTGCTTCCCCTGCTCGGACCAGATTTACGAAGAGGCGGGAGAATACCTGTGGGTGTTTAGCCAAAGCATCCGAGAAATTGGCTCCTCCCTCAACCTCCTGCTCGATCTCTTTGCCTATGGCCTTAAAAGCCTTGCTTTCCATCTGCTCGTTGAGCACATTTAGACTTTGCATAAGGGGCAGACCGGCGTTGACCATCGTTGCTAACTGTCGAGAGAAGATAACCAGGTCATCTGCTTTTACCTTTCCTTTTCTCCCCTTCCCGAGCTTAGTCCGACGCTTCTCCTCAGTCAGACCAACGATTACCAGCCCCTTCTCCCTGAGAAGATTGACCAGGCTCTTTTCGCTCTCCGCCTCTAAGGTCCCCGAGAGAGTGCGACCATCTGAATCCTTAGCCTTGTATCTATAAAGCGGCATCTTAAGTCACTCGCAGTACTTCTTCCAGAGAGGTTATTCCTGCTTTCATCTTCTCCATTCCGCTGTCCCTTAATAACTTCATCCCTGCTCGGCGCCCCTTTTCCCTGATCTCATCTGATGAGGCTCTCTTCACAATCATATCCCTTATCTCTTCGTTAATCACTAAAACCTCTAAGACTGCCACTCTACCATGGTAACCTGTCTGCCGACATTTTGAACAACCTTTGCCCCGATAGACGGTGGGATTTTCCAACTTCATTTTCTCCTGAATGGCTGGAGGTAGTTTATATGGCTCCTTGCATTCGGGGCAGATCTTTCTGACCAATCTCTGGGCCGCTGCCCCAATAAGGGAAGAGGAAACAAGAAAAGGCTCCACTCCCATGTCAATCAGGCGGGTTATTGCTCCAGCCGCGTCATTAGTATGGAGAGTGCTCAGAACCAACTGCCCGGTGAGAGCTGCCTTAACAGCGATGTCCGCAGTTTCTCTATCCCTTATCTCTCCAATCATGATGATGTCCGGACTCTGCCTCAGCAGTGAACGCAGTCCAGCGGCAAAAGTTAATCCGATATCCGGATTGGCCTGAATTTGAGTTATTCCTTCCACCTGATACTCAACCGGGTCCTCGACGGTAATGATATTTCTTTCTGAGGTATTTAGCCGGCTGAGAACTGAATAGAGGGTGGTTGATTTTCCGCTCCCGGTGGGGCCGGTGACCAGGATCATGCCATAAGGTTTATTTATACACCGCTCAAAGTCCCTCAATGGTTCCTCTTCAAATCCTAACTTATCAAGTCCTACTGTCAGACTGCTCTTGTCTAATGCCCGAAGGACTATCTTCTCCCCGAAAGAAATTGGTAGAGAAGAGACTCTATAGTCTATTTCCTTCCCCCGTAACTTCGCTCTGAAGCGTCCATCCTGGGGCACTCGCTTTTCGGCAATATCCAATCCAGACATGATCTTGAGCCGTGCCAGTATTGCCTTTTCTATCTTCTTTGGTGGAGATACCATTTCCTGAAGCAGGCCATCTACCCGATAACGAACCTTCAAGCATTCCCGCTGTGGCTCAATGTGGATATCGCTCGCCCTTTGTCCCATAGCTTCCAAGAGAATGAAGTTGACTATCTTGACTACGGGGGCTTCTTCCGTCTCTTTGAGAAGTTCATGCGAGTCCATCTCTTCTTCGCCTGAAGGAGGGACAGCCTCAGCTCCAATTTCCTTCAAAATGTCCCCCATCTTCTCCCTGGAGCCATAATATCGGTCTATGGCCTCCTTTATATCTTTCTCTGTGCAGATAATCGGCTCGATCCGGTATCCAGTGAGAATCTTGATATCGTCCATAGCAAAAACATTAAGGGGGTCAGCCATAGCTACAGTGAGGGTCTTGCCTATTTTAGATAGAGGGAGGAGTTGATAGTGCCGGGCCACATGTTCTGGAATGAGATTAACAATCTCCTCATCTATTTGATACTTACTCAGGTTTATTGGAGGAATGCTCAGTTCGGCAGCAAGACAGGCCACCAAATCGGTTTCGTTAACATAGCCTTCTTCTGCCAGGACCTGACCTAACCGTCCCCCCTTCTTTCTCTGAATCTTTAGAGCTTGCTCAAGCTGTGCCTCAGTTATCAGGCCCCCTTCAATGAGGATCTCATTTAGGCGTTTCCTCAGAGACTTAACCATGCTCCTCATCCTCTCCCGTTACTCTTAGCACTTCCTCCACCGTGGTCACTCCAGCCAGGACTTTCTCCACTCCATTTTCCCTCAATGTTCTCATCCCCAATCTTCTGGCCTCTGCCTTAATTTTCCCTGAGGAGGCTTCGCTCATAACCATCTCCCTTAACTCCGGCCCAAGGACCAGGGTCTCAATAATGCCAACCCGGCCGCTGTAGCCGGTCTGGCTACACTGCGGACATCCCTTTCCTCTATAGAGGGTTAACTCTTCGGCTTTTAGTTTCAACTGCTCTAAAACCTGGGAAGAAGCCTGATAAGATTCTTTGCACTTAGGGCAGATTTTACGCACCAATCTCTGGGCCGCTACCAAAAGGATAGAAGAGGAAATAAGAAATGGCTCAATCCCCATGTTAATCAAACGCACAATGGCTCCCGGGGCAGTAGTGGTGTGAAGGCTGGAAAGGACAAGATGCCCTGTGAGAGCCGCTTTTACAGCCACATCCACTGTCTCGTAGTCTCTCATCTCCCCTACCATAATCACATCCGGGTCCTGGCGCAGGATGGACCTGAGAGCACTGGAGAATGTTAATCCAATATCTGACTTAATTGTTACCTGATTTATTCCTTTAAGTTCGTACTCAATCGGGTCCTCTACGGTAACTAAATTCAGTCCTGGCTGGTCAACGAACTTGAGAACGGAATAAAGAGTGGTCGTTTTTCCACAGCCGGTAGGTCCACAGACAAGAATCATGCCGTGCGGTTGCCTGGCACACTCTTTTAAGTCCTTAAGCGATTTTAGTTCAAATCCCAACTCCTCTACATTTAGCTTGATAGCGCTCTTATCTAAAACCCGGATAGCTACCTTCTCTCCAAAACTGGATGGTAGGACAGAGATGCGGAAATCCACTTCCCTTCCTTCTACCTCTACCTTAAACCGCCCATCCTGGGGGAGGCGCCTTTCAGCAATATCCAGGTCCGACATAATCTTTATCCGGGAAACCATCGCTTGATGCATAGATTTGGGAGGAGAGGTGAACTCATGGAGTATTCCATCCACCCGATAGCGGACTCGCATTCTTTCCTGCCATGGTTCTATCAATATATCGCTGGCTTTTTCCTTCACCGCTTCTACTAAAATCAGATTTACCGCCTTAACTACCGGGGTCTCATCCACTGCCTTTAAAATTTGGCCAGTGTCTATCTCATCGCCTCCGACCTTGATTACCTCCACTTCCTTCTCTTCTATATCCTTGAGAATATCCTCTAAACCACCAGTGGCACTGCCGTAGCACTGGTTTATAGCCTCATTGATATCTTTCTCAGTGCCGATGACAGGCTCTATTTTATAGTTAGTGAGGGCTTTTATGTCATCCATGGCGAAGATGTTGAGGGGATCAACCATAGCTACAGTAAGGGTCGGACCTATTCGGGAAAGCACTATGAGCTGATAATGGCGGGCTACCTGTTCGGGAACGATCTTTACTATCTCAGGGTCAATTCGGAACTTCTCCAGGTTTATGGGTGGGATGTTGAGCTCCTTGCCCAGGCAGGCAGCTAACTCTTTTTCATCAATATAGCCCAATCTAATGAGAATCTGGCTGAGCCGACCCCCTTCTTCTTTCTGGACCTGAAGAGCCTGATTAAGTTCCTCCTCTGTGGTTAGCTTCCCTTCAATCAATATATCTTTCAGTTGCTTCTTTAGCGACTTAATCATTGCCGGGTTTGTTTAAATATTCTTTCTAAATCATCCAGATCAGTTGTTCTGGCTAAAGCTTGCTCATAACTTATTAGTCTGCGCTGGTAAAGTTCAAAGAAAGCTTGATTCATGGTCTGCATCCCCAGGCTACTACCAGTCTGAATTACTGAATAAATCTGGTGCGCTTTCTCCTCCCGGATTAAAGCTCGAATGGCTGGACTGGCAATCATAACCTCAGCCGCTAACACCCTTCCCTTCCCCTCCCGCTTAGGGATAAGCTGCTGGCTGAGGACTGCCTGAATGACAAAGGAAAGTTGTGTCCTCACCTGATTCTGCTGGTGAGCCGGGAACATATCAATGATCCGGTTTGCCGTTTGAACAGCATCCGATGTATGAAGCGTCGCAAATACTAAATGTCCGGTCTCAGCCGCCAGAAGGGTCATCTCCACTGTCTCCAGGTCCCGCATTTCTCCAACTAAAATGACATCCGGGTCTTCACGGAGGATATATTTCAGGGCATTGGCAAAGGAATGGGTATCAGAGCCCACCTCCCGCTGATTGACTATGGACTTCTTATTCTGGTGAACATACTCAATTGGGTCCTCCACCGTAATTATATGACAGGGACGCTGGGCATTTATCCTTTCAATGATGGAAGCAAGCGTAGTTGACTTACCGCATCCGGTGGGACCGGTTACCAGCACCAGGCCTTTGGGCAAAGAGGACAGCTTAGCGGCCACCTTGGGCAGACCCAGTTCTTCAAAAGCGGGGATCTGGAAAGGGATCAGCCGTATGGCCGCTCCTACCCATCCCCTCTGCTTAAAGAAATTCATTCGGAATCTACCTACATCTTCCAGGCCAAAAGAAATGTCAAACTCAAGTTCCTTTTCAAATCTTCTCTTCTGGGTTTCAGAAAGGAGGCTATAAACAAGTTCCTGACAAGACTGCGGGGTAAGGACGTCAAACTCGGTGGCAACCAATCTTTCATCTATGCGCAGTTGAGGAGGGCTACTTACAGTCAGATGTAGGTCCGATGCTCCCCTGTCCACCATCAATCGCAGAAGCTCTTCTATTTTAGTACCCATATACTCTATTTCCTCCCTCCTCCTTAGCCCGGTTCCCAGCCGAGACAGCTTTTTCCAGCAGCTCCTGGGCCTTCGCTCCGTCAATGGGATTAGCGGCCACACCTGCACTTATGGTCAGTCTGCCACCGGGTTGACTCCTCTCGTGGGGAAAGCGGTGCCTCTCCACCACTCTTTTCACCTCCTCAGCAAAGAGAAGGGCTTCCTTCTTATTTTTCTCCGGCAAAATTACTCCAAAGCGCCCCCCTCCCGAACGAGCCACCTTATCTATATCGGTGCTATGAGCTCGGATGAGACCAGCAACTTCCTGCAAAACCAAATCGCCGGCCCTCTCCCCATAGGAATCATTATAGCTTTTAAAGTGATCAATGGCGAAGATGGCCAAAGAGCAGGGTCGCTGATACATAATCGCCCTCTGTATCTCCTCACCCAATCTACCCTCAAGATACTTCTTGTTGTAAAGTCCGGTGAGATCATCAGTGATGGAGAGGGCTTCAATCCTCTCCAGGAGTTCTCTTATCTCACGATTAAACTTTTCTGTCTTCTCCTCGTGAGCCTTCAGGTCGTTAACGCTCTGGCGGAGCCCTTCCCGCATGCTGTTAAGAGCATCTCCCAACTGACCAATCTCATCCTCCCTTCTCAGTTCAAATTTTGGGATGAGGGTGCCATTGGCCAGAGCCCTGGCTCCAGAGGCTAATCTGGAGATTGGCTTAAGGATGTTGACCATGAGAGAAAGACCGAGCAAAGAGAAGATAATGGCTGCTAAGAGCAACAAACTGGGTTCCTTGGTAGGCCCTAAGGAAGGGAAGATGTGCTGGGCAAAGATGAGAAGGGGGACAACGGCCATCAGGGCAAAGGCTGACATCAGCCGGCAACGCAGTCCACGGCTGTTCAATGACAATTTATGGGATACTCTCTTCATTAGGATTCTCCTCCTTTTGATTGATTATACCTCAGAATGGCCAATCTGTCAAAATTTTTGTGAAAAGACCTTGAAGGAAAAAACTTGCTACAATCTGGGGCAATAAGATATAATAGCGTGTGAGCGAGATAGGAAAAACAAGGTAAGTAAGAGGGGGACATAGTGTCAAAGTTAAGGCAGGAGATGCCCGAACAGCCGGCACGCGAGAGAATTCATAATTTCAACGAAGTGGCTTTGGGTTACAGCGAAAGACAGGCACAGCTTGAGGCTTCAAGGTGTCTTCAGTGTCCGAAACCAGAATGCCTGAAGGGCTGTCCAGTAGAGATAGATATACCCGGGTTTATCAAGCTCATCAAGGAAGGCGATTTCGCCGGGGCTATCTCGCTCATCAAGGAGAAGAATAACCTGCCGGCTGTCTGTGGACGGGTCTGCCCGCAGGAAACACAGTGCGAGGAGCTATGCGTCTTAAGTAAGAAGGATGGGCCAGTGGCCATTGGAAGATTAGAGAGATTTGTGGCTGACTGGGAAATGAGCCACAAGCAACAAGTTATCCCCTCACCGTGCTCTTCTGCCTCAGGCGGGAGGTCTCCAAAGGCGACTCGCCGTGATGAGATTAAGGTGAGGGGTGAATTCAATAACAAACAGCAACCCAGGGTCGCTGTTATTGGTTCAGGGCCGGCCGGATTGACCTGTGCCGCTGATTTAGGCCGGATGGGTTACCCTGTGGTCGTCTTCGAATCTCTCTCCCAGCCAGGAGGAGTTCTTCGCTACGGAATTCCTGAGTTCAGGCTGCCCAAGAAGGTGCTGGATAGAGAAATTGAGGCGGTCAAGAACCTGGGAGTTGATGTTAGAGTTAACATGGTCATTGGCCTCACTAAAAGCATGGAGGAACTTTTCCAGGAAGGATTCCAGGCTATCTTCGTTGGCACCGGAGCTGGGTTGCCACATTTCATGGGAATTCCCGGGGAGAATCTGAATGGTGTTTACTCGGCCAATGAGTTCTTAACCCGCATCAATCTGATGAAAGCTTACCTATTTCCAGAATACGATACTCCCATTAAGGTGAAGGAAAGAGTAGCTGTGGTTGGAGGTGGAAATGTAGCTATGGATAGTGCTCGCTGTGCCCTTCGCCTGGGAGCAAAGGAAGTAACGGTGGTTTATCGGCGAAGTGAGAAGGAGATGCCAGCCAGGCGAGAGGAGGTTAAACATGCTCGGGAGGAAGGGATAAAATTCAAGTTGTTGACCGTTCCCATCAGGATATTAGGCGAGGATGGATGGGTTAGGGAAATTGAATGTATCCGGATGGGGTTAGGAGAGCCGGATGAGAGCGGTCGTCAGCGTCCCATTCCCATAAAGGGTTCTGAATTTAGAATGGAAATGGATACAGCCGTCATAGCCATTGGACAGGGAGCCAATCCTTTATTACTGCGGAGGACGCCTGGCCTCAGGCTTAATAAAAGGGGCTATATTGAGGCCGATGAAGATGGAGCCGCTTCCCTTAAAGGAGTCTTTGCTGGAGGGGATATCGTCACTGGAGCGGCTACTGTTATCTCTGCTATGGGAGCCGGGAAGAGAGCCGCCCGAGCCATAGATAAGATGATAACTAATACTTGATTAAGGAGAATGCGGGGTATCCTTTTAGTTTTTCCCTGCCCTTCAAGAAAGTCAACTCTATAAGAAAGGCTAATTCAACTACCTCTCCCTTTAATCTCTTCACCAGCTTGGCAGCCGCTAAACTGGTCCCCCCGGTAGCTAACAGGTCGTCAACGATTAACACCCTGTCTCCTTTCTTAACAGCATCCTGGTGTATTTCCAGTTCATCCTGGCCGTATTCTAACTGATATGAGGCTCGCAGGGTGGCAGTCGGGAGTTTTCCCTTCTTTCGAATGGGAACCATGCCGGCACCTAATTTGTAAGCAAGCGGACCTGCGATTATAAATCCCCTGGCTTCCACCCCAACTACTATATCTACCTCCTTCTCCAGATATCGCTCCGTTAGTTTATCGATTGCTTCCCGGAAGGCAGCCCTGTCCTTAAGCAGAGTGGTGATATCCTTAAAGACTATTCCCTTCCGAGGGAAATCTGGAACATCTCTGATCTTCGACTTAAGGTCTTTCACCTCTCCAAATACTCCTTATCATCCTCCAGGAGCAGAGCCTTGAGCTTCTTCTTGGCTGAAACCTCTATCTGTCGCACCCTCTCACGGGTAACTCCTAATTCCTTCCCCGTCTCCTCCAGGGTGCGGGCAATTCCATTACTCAACCCGAACCGTAACTTCAATGCTTCTGCTTCTCTCCGGGGGAGATGATTCAAGAGAGAAATAATCCTCTCATGTTCGATGAGGCCGGCTACCTCGTCAGCCGGGGAGATGGCATCCTCATCCCCCATGAGGTCAATCAGTCGTCTCACTCCCTCCTCATCCAGGGTGGCATCGAGATAACTTGGACTGGTGGCCAGTTCCTCAATCTTCCTAACCCGGCCAGGGCTGAGCTTCATCTCTCTGGCTACCTCATCTACCCCTGGCTTTCGTCCCAACTTTTGAGCTAACTGCTGATTGACCTTCCTCCACCTACTAATCGTCTCGCACATGTGCAAGGGAAGACGGATGATCTTTCCCTGATTAGCTAAGGCCCGAGTAATGAACTGCCTGATCCACCAGGAAGCATAAGTGCTGAACCGGTAACCCTTGCGATAGTCGTATTTCTCAGATGCCTTCATTAAACCTAAATTGCCCTCCTCTATCAAATCGGGCAGTGGTAATCCCAGTCGAAGATACCTTTTGGCGATATTAACCACCAGTCTCAGGTTTGCCTGTATCAATCTCTTCCGAGCCTCCTCCTGAGCTTCTTTGCCTCGTTTTTTGTTCCTTGCCTTCTTGGCCAGCTCCAATTCTTCCTCGGGAGTGAGAAGAGAAACACCCCTTATCTCCTTCAAATATAATGTAATGACGTCTTTGTTTTCAGTGGTCTTGACTTCATCTCCCATCCCGGGTAGCTCCTTTTCCCTACAGCCTTCCCCTGGAGACAAGCTTGCTGTAAACCAGCGATCTACCTTTCCGGGAGGAGACCAGCAGGACGAACCGATTGATAATGGGACGAAGGTTATCACCAGCGGCATAGACGTAGATGGGAGCCCCTGCCGTAGCCATGTTGCGGACCAGTCCCCTAACTTCAAACTCACGCAGAGCCCTGGTCACCTCTTTGACATCTTTACCTAAGCGAGAAGCAACCTGCCTGGCACTCTCTGCCACCACCGGGTTATTATGAAAATAAACGATAAGGTCCATCTCCAGCAGAGAGCGGATTCTTTGATCTATAAATCTCTCTACTTCCTCGTCCGGATCCTCAGGCATCTTTGTGCTCCTGTTGAGTTTCTTTTACCACACTTCTTTATCCTTAGTCAATTCAGTTTTATTCACTCTTCTCCAACAACTTTCCCCGGGCAGCCGCTAAGCGGGCGATGGGAACCCTGTAAGGGGAACAACTAACATAGTCCATTCCCACCCGATGGCAGAATTCAATGGAACGGGGGTCCCCTCCATGCTCACCACAGATTCCCACCTTAAGCTTGGGCCGGGTGGAGCGGCCCCGCTTAATGCCCAGGGCCACCAGTTCGCCAACACCTCTCTCGTCAATGGTCTGGAAAGGATCCTGGGGCAGGATGCGATTTTCGAGATAATCCGGCAAGAACTTTCCAGCATCGTCCCGACTGAAGCCAAAGGTCATCTGGGTAAGATCGTTGGTCCCGAAGGAGAAGAATTCAGCTACCTCAGCAATCTCATTAGCAGTGATAGATGCCCGGGGAATCTCAATCATCGTTCCCACTGAATAATTCACTCGAACCCCATACTTCTTCATAACTTCTTCAGCTACTTCCACCACAATCTTCTTCTGGTTGGACAGTTCCTCCCTGGTGCCTATCAGGGGTATCATGATCTCCGGATAGACCCTAACTCCCTTTTTTATTAGTTCACAGGCGGCTTCCATAATGGCTCTCGCCTGCATACGGGTGATCTCAGGATAGGTCACCCCCAGTCGACATCCTCTATGTCCGAGCATGGGGTTGATCTCGTGCAGGGCATTGACCTTGACCTTAATAGCGTCCAGTGAAATGCCCATCTCTTTAGCCATTTCCTTCTGGCTCACCTCATCCCGTGGAAGGAATTCATGCAGGGGTGGGTCCAGCGTCCGTATGGTGACCGGCAGCCCCTCCATAACCTCAAAAATCCCTATGAAATCCTTCTTCTGATAAGGGAGGAGTTTATCCAGTGCCCGGCGGCGTCCTTCCTCAGTATCGCTGAGGATCATCTCCCGCATAGCCATGATTCGGTCCGGGCCGAAGAACATATGTTCGGTCCGGCATAATCCAATCCCCTCCGCCCCAAAGTCCCTGGCCATCCTGGCATCGGAAGGAGTATCCGCATTGGTGCGAACACCGAGGGTTCGGGCCTCATCAGCCCACTGCATCAGGACCTTATAATAGAGGTTACGCTGGGGGTCAGCCGGCAGAAGGGGCAGACTGCCCTTATAGACCGTGCCTCTCGTGCCATTGAGACTAATTCGGTCGCCTTCTTTCAATACTTCTCCGTTAACCTTGAGCTGACGATTAGCCACATCTATGTTCAGGTCGGTACAGCCGACGATGCAACATTTTCCCCAGCCCCTGGCTACCAGGGCGGCATGGCTGGTCATACCTCCGGTAGCAGTGAGAATAGCCTGAGCCGCATGCATACCATGGACATCCTCCGGACTGGTCTCATTGCGCACTAAGATGACTTTCTTCCCCTCCGCTGTCCAGGACTCTGCATCATCAGCCGTAAAGACAATCTGTCCTTGAGCACCACCGGGTCCGGCTGGAAGTCCCTCAGCTAACTTTACCGCACTTGCTTCCTCCTTTGGGTTGATCATTGGGTGGAGGAGTTCGTCCAACTGTTCTGGTCGGACTCTGAGAAGAGCCTCTTCCCTGGATATGTTAGCTTCTTCACACATATCCACGGCCATTCTGACAGCCGCTGCACCATTACGTTTCCCTGTCCGAGTTTGAAGCATATATAGCTTTCCTTCCTGGATGGTGAACTCGATGTCCTGCATGTCCCGATAATGGGCTTCTAACTTTCCTCTGATGTCATCAAGCTGCCGGTAAAGGTCAGGCATGATCTCTTCTAAGGATGGCAGGTGCTCACTGGTCCTGGTCTTAGTAGCTCTATTTAAGGATTGAGGAGTGCGGATTCCAGCTACCACATCTTCTCCCTGAGCGTTAACTAAGAACTCACCGTAAAACTGTCTTTCACCAGTAGCTGGATTACGGGTGAAAGCCACGCCAGTGGCAGAACCACTTCCCATATTGCCGAAGACCATAGTCTGAACATTGACTGCTGTTCCCCACTCAGCCGGGATATTTTCGATTCGACGATAAGATATAGCCCTTCTTCCATTCCAAGATTTGAATACAGCTCCAATACCTCCCCATAGCTGTTCAAATGGATCGTCGGGGAATTCTTTGCCCAGGACAGCTTTCACCTTCTCCTTGAAGATCTGGCAAAGTCTTTTAAGGTTGTTAGTATCAAGCTGGGTATCGTCCTTGGCACCCCGTTGCCTCTTCATCTTCTCCATCTCCCGCTCAAGCTGTTGCCGGATTCCCTCCCCTTCAGCCGGCTCCGTTCCAGTTGCTTTCTCCATGACTACATCGGAGTACATCGTTATCAGGCGCCGGTAGGCATCGTAGACGAACCGCTCATTGCTGCTCTTACGGATGAGGCCGGGTAAGGTCTTTTCGGTAAGCCCGATATTCAAGACCGTCTCCATCATTCCGGGCATTGACTGCCGGGCACCACTGCGGATGGAGAAGAGAAGAGGGTTATCTGGATGGCCAAATTTGGAGCCGGTGACCTTCTCAACCCGGGCTAAGGCAGACTTAACCTCTTCTCTCAACCCGGAAGGATATTTCCCGTTAGATTTCATATAGCAGGCACAGACCTCGGTAGTAATGGTAAATCCGGGAGGCACCGCTATACCTAAATTGGACATCTCAGCTAAGTTTGCTCCCTTACCTCCCAGTTCATTCTTCATCCCGGCATTTCCCTCTGCTTCGCCACCTCCAAAGAAGTAAATATACTTTCCCATACCTTTTCTCCTCATCAACTATTTAACTTCCATTTTCTCTGCTAAATATGGCTTCAGGTTCTCGATAGGAACTCTATCCTGTTCCATGGTATCCCTGTCTCTCACCGTGACCTTTTTATCATCAAGAGACTGAACATCTACAGTGATACACAGTAGCGTGCCTACCTCATCCTGTCTCCTGTATAGCCTTCCAATGCTTGCCGTGTCATCATAGGTTACCCGAAATGGTCCTCTCATGTTCTCCCAGATCTTCTTAGCCATAGAGACAACCTCAGGACGATTTCGCAGAAGTGGCAGCACCGCCGCCTTGATGGGGGCAAGGCGCCTATCCAGCCCTAAGACCACTCTCTTCTCGCCCCTGACCTTCTCCTCGCGGTAGGCATCCACCAGAAAAGCCAGAGCCGCTCTGTCCACACCTCCAGAGGGCTCTATGATATAAGGGACTATCCACTCTTTCTTCTCCTCGTCGTGGTAACTTAACTGCTTCCCGCTAAACTCTGAATGTTTTTTCAGGTCAAAGTCTGTTCTGTTGGCTATTCCCTCAAGCTCGGCCCATCCTGAGGGAAACTTATATTCTATATCGAAACAGTGCCTGGCGTAGTGAGCTAATTCATCCTGGGTGTGCTCTCTGAGGCGAATGTTATCCCTCCTTATTCCTAAATCCACGTACCAGTTAAGGCGCTCCTCGGTCCAATAGTCAAACCAGCGCTTGGCCGATTCCGGTTCCACGAAAAACTCTATCTCCATCTGCTCAAACTCTCTCGAACGGAAGGTAAATCCACCGGTGGTGATTTCGTTACGAAAGGCCTTGCCAATCTGGGCAATACCAAAGGGGAGTCTCCGACGCATAGCCCCTTGCACGTTGACAAAGTTTACAAAGATTCCCTGGGCCGTCTCCGGCCGAAGATAGACGGTGGAGGCCTCCTCCTCCACTGAACCTAAGAAGGTCTTGAACATCAGGTTGAATCTGCGGGGGCTGGATAGCTCCCCGCCACATTCCGGGCAGCTCTCGCCTTTTAAAAGGTCCTGGCGAAACCTGCCATTACAACTCTTGCACTCAACCAAAAGGTCGGCAAAGGACTTGGTGTGGCCAGAGGCCTCCCATGCCTTAGGATGCATGAGTATGGCCGCATCCAGCCCCTCCATATCGCCCCTCTCGTAAACCATGTTCCTCCACCACCAGGCCTTGAGATTCCGCTTCAGTTCCACGCCCAGGGGACCATAGTCCCAGGTGGAGCCCAGGCCGCCGTATATCTCGCTGGACTGGAAGATGTACCCCCTCCTCTTGCATAAGGAAACTATCTTATCCATAATGTTGGTCTCTTGAGCTTTGGCCATCCTCTTCCCCCTGCTCACTAACTCCCTTGCTCTTCACTATACTACAGAAACTTAACTCCTTCGTCAAGAAAATTTTACTGCTGAAAACCTGTTGTAACTTAATGATAATGTC